>MHAC01000077.1 GCA_001804565.1 Ignavibacteria bacterium GWF2_33_9
AACCACGAAGTGGTTCAAGAAGAGTAACCACGGGTAAAAACCTGCGGGGAGTAATCCCAGCAGAATAACCCCTAGCCACCTCAAAGAGAGGGAACGAATAATTCCCCTCCTTTGGAGGGGTGGATCCCGATGAAATCGGGAGACGGGGGGATGTATTTATTTACAAATATTAAACAGCCCTGGATTCTTCGCTTTGCTCAGAATGACAGCCAAATCAAAGTCCCTCTCTTTTAGGAGAGGGATTTAGGGAGAGGTGAGAACAAAATCCCCCTAGCCCCTTGTCAAAAAACAGGTGGGAAAATACAAAGATTTCGGGAGAGTCAGGAATGACAGCCAGAAACCCCCCTAACAACCTTTCACATTCAATAATAAATAGAAACAAATAATTAAAAAAAATCGTATTAATACGTAATTCAAACTTAAAATGAGAAATATATGAAGAACAAATTATTTACTGCATTAACAATTGTAATTTTAACTGTTTTATCTTTACCTTCTGGTGCCTCAGCACAGGAAAAAGTACTATTCGGAGGTTCGTTGCAAAGTGGTGGATATGGTGGTCCCTCCTTAAGTTTCGGACAAATTAATGACGAAATAGGTTTATTCGTAGGTGGAAAAGGTGCATGGGTAATAAATCACACATTTGCTATTGGCATCGGGGGTGAAGGACTTGTTTCTAACCATAAAGTTAAAGGGTATTCCCAGGAAGTTGTATCCTTTTTGAATTATCCTGAAACTACTTATATAGATTCATCTTGGTATCTTTCGGACTTTGGATACGGAGGAGTTTATCTGGAATATATATATAATTCCAATGAATTAGTTCATCTTACAGGTACTATTCTTATTGGTGGTGGACATCTGGCTTACAATCCTGAACCTATATCCATGAATCAAAATCATTATCCGCATTATGATTCAGAATATCTGTCTTACGATCGTAAATCTTCTAATTTTTTCGTAATAGAACCTGCGTTAAATGCTGAAATTAATGTTGCAAAATGGTTTCGGTTTGATGCTGGACTTGGCTATAGATTAGTTTCATCTGTTGATATGCCGAACACAACAAGCGAACAATTGTCAGGATTATACGGTAAAATTACGTTCAAATTCGGTAAATTCTAGTTTCATTTTTTAACAGCGGGAAAAATACATTTTCAAGTTTTCTTACACTTTGAATAAAAAAAAGAGGCGGGGTAACCCCACCTCTTCAAGTGTAAATACTATTGTATTAAAAGTTTTTAAGTTCTGTCATTGTGAATAATGGGGTTAGGCTAATTCCTGCTTCTGCAAGAGCTTCGGGACCGCCTTGTTCTCGGTCAATTACGCAGATTGCATCTTCAACAATAGCACCTCTATTTCTTAATTCACCAACACTTATAATAATTTGTCCACCGCTTGTTACGACATCTTCCACAATAAGTAATTTATTTCCTGCAATGTTCATACCCTCAGCAATTTTGCAAGTGCCGTATTCTTTCGCTTTTTTGCGAACGAGTACCATTGGGATACCGGTACGCAAAGAAATTGCCGTTGCAATCGGGATACCTCCCATTTCCAAAGCGGCAAGGGCATCATATTTGCTAAAATCATAATGTGCTGCAAATTCATCAGCTATAGCCGCAAGCAGTTCCGGACGTCCTTCGAATTGATATTTATCGAAGTATTCATTACTAATCTTACCTGAACGCAACAAAAACTCACCTGTAATATAAGCAGCATCATAAACTGATTTGCAAAGTTCTTCTCTTTTCATATTTTATTTAGTCTCAATTTGTTCATGTTCTATCACATTAATCGGCAAATCCGCATAAATGTATGTTGCAACAGCTATTGCAGCAATACATTTGTTGAAAGTCATCGGATCCACCTTTTCCGGGGTGTCTGCCGGTCCGTGATGATACCAGAAATATTCATCTGCAAAATCATTTGTAGAGAGTGACATCCCTGTAATTCCCAGACGCATCATTGGTCCGATATCCACTCCTCCTCCTCCTTTACGCAAAATCATATCTTTATCTATTCTTTTGAGCAGCGGTTCTATTCCCTTCAGAATTTCGAAATAGGTAGAATCGCCATTGAAACCTATCGCACTTGGAGTGAAAACACCTGAATCAAATTCTAATACTGCAACATGTGGTTCATTTTTATGCAATTCAGCATATTTTTCCCCTCCACGAGTACCATTTTCTTCGTTCACCCAAAAAACAGAGCGTAAAGTTCTGCGTGGGGCAATACCCATTTCTTTCAGTACCTTAAGAACTTGCCATCCGGCAATACAGCCGCTTGCATCATCATGTGCACCTGAGCTCAAATCCCAACTATCTGAATGTCCGCCAAGTGCCAAAATTTCATTTGGGATTGCAGTGCCTGTCAATTCGGAATATACATTATAGGACAAAGTATCTTCCAAGGTTTGGCAGGTCAAGTGCAGGTGCAATTTAGGAATTACTCCTCTATCCTGCAACCTTTGCATCAACATTGCATCTTCGTGAGTGATTGCGGCATGTGGGATTTTTGGGATAGTATCGTCATATCCCATAACACCGGTATGTAATTTATCGAAGCTAACGGGGCTTACTGAACGAACCAAACTAGCAACCGCACCATATTTTGCAGCAGCTATTGCTCCACGGAAACGGTATTGCACAGCTTGACCATAATTAAGGAACTTCACATTATAAACAACTATTTTTCCTTTTGCAAAAATGGCATTTTTGTCGAGGTCATCAAAATCCTTCACAACCAAAACTTCTGCATCAATTCCATTTTCAGGAGTTGCTACGCTGCGTCCCAATGCTGAAATTTTAATATTTTTCGATTTTGGAAAAAGTAATTCACATTCTTCTTTGCCACGTTTCCAATTTGGTACCATCACTTCTTCTAGAGTTGGATTTGCCAATCCATCTTTTTTCATTTCGTTGTATGACCACTGTAAAGAGTGATTTAGCGATTCCGAACCCGAAAATCGAGTGCCGAACATATCGCACATGTAAGCCATCCTGTCCCAGGCGGAACTATCCGACATTACTTTCGCAATAATTTTGTCGGCTACTGCGGAATAATGATTGTAAACATAAGCAGAATCGATAACTTCTGCCTTAGAAGAAAAAATGCTTAATATTAATACAATCAGTAAATAATTTATCTTTTTCATTTTATTGCTGTGGTAACTTGGTATAATCTATTTCTGAACCCAAAACGCTATGTGGAATAAGATAAACAGCAAGCATGATTACCAAAGCAATGAAAGCCCACCAGCGTCTATCCGGATGTTTACGGATTTGCCAAACAGCAAGCAGCCAGCCAAGTACGCCTGCAAGTGTTTTATTATCAGTCAAATCATGACCGAAGGGCCAGCCTGTCCAAAATGCACCGAATGCATAATATTGAACTAAAGGACCAAGGATTAAACCGCCGATTGTAATGAAAATTAATGTCCAAAATGATTGCTTATATACTTTACTGCCTTTGAAGAGTGCTTCCAGACCTGTACGCATACCGATTACAAGTGAGAAGAACATAAAGAAAATATGCGGAACCAACACAAAAGAGGGTACTTTACCTTTGAATCGCAGTACGACAGGCTTGTCGGTAAGTGCAACAGCTTGATTATCTGCTCCGGCAATTGCAATTTTATATTCAACCTTACCGGCAGCAGGCTGTTCGGGAATATCGGCATAAAGAGCGCCATCACGGTAAGTCATAACTTTGGTAGTCCATTCATCATAACTTTTGTAACGTTTCAAAGTGATGTAACCTGTGTAAGATTCATCAGGTACATTAATCTTAATCAAATCTATGCCGTCAGTATCTGTACTTCTGGATAATTTGAATTTAATTTCCTGATTGCCGATTGTTATTTTTCCTCTTTGCGGATAAGTTGGGCCGGTCAAGCGCTGATACACGGCTAATGAACCCATTAACAGAAAGGCCAAAATCCACAAAATGATTGATGTTGATTTTTTCATTTATATCCTTTTATTATAATTTTACAATTTTAAAGTTTGCAAATTATAAAAAAAATTAGTTATGGCAAACTTTTCACAAACTATCAAAAGGATTTTTTCTGATTATTTATTTGCAATGTTATGAAAAATTATTATTACCAAATTTGAAGCTCAATTGACCTTGCACATACCTATAAAAGCAATCACAATTATCAATTATCTGACTAACTTATCTAATTTTGTATAATTAACTAAATACAAATTTTGAAAATTTAACAGGCTTATTATAATGAAGAAAATACTCGTATATCTTGCAGCAATCATTTTATTCAATGTTTTTGCACTGCAGGCAGAAGAAGGAATGTGGACTTATGATAATTTACCGACTGAAGCATTGCAGAAAAATTATGGATTTACTCCTTCTGCAAGTTGGCTTGAACATTTGCGACTTTCCAGCGTGATGGTTAATGCGGGAGGTTCAGCTTCCTTTGTTTCTCAGGATGGACTTGTGATGACAAATCATCATGTGGGAGTGGGGTATATTCAAAAGATTTCTGACGACAAGAATGATTATGTGAAAGATGGTTTTTACGCAAAAGAACAAAAAGACGAAAAGCCGTGTTATAATGCAGTGATGAGTGTGCTGGTAAATATGGAAAATGTAACCGAAAGAATTCATAAAGCGATACCTCAGAACGCAACGGCACAAAAAGCTGCAGAAATAAGAAAAGAAGAAATTCGGAAAATCGAAAAAGAATATTTTGACAAAAATAAATTGAAAACAGATGTAGTGAAATTTTACAATGGCGGAGAATACTGGGTGTATCAGTATAAACAGTATTTCGATATTCGTCTTGTTTTCGCTCCGGAGCAAAAAATTGCATATTTCGGAGGGGATAACGACAATTTCACTTATCCACGCCACGATTTGGATATTTGTTTTTTCCGTGTTTACGAAAATGATAAGCCTGCCAAAATCGAAAATTATCTAAAATGGAATGCAAACGGACCAACAGCAGAAGAATTGGTATTCATTAGCGGCCATCCTGCCGGAACCGACAGATTGAAAACACTGGCGCAACTTGAATATAATCGTGACGTTATGATACCTATGCGTCTGGCAACAATTGATTTACAACTTAATATTCTGAAACGATTTGCAGAAAGAGGTATAGAGCAGGCACGTCAAGCAAAAATCAAACTCTTTTACCTCGAAAACAGCAAAAAATCTCTGACCGGTCAATTGAAAGGTTTGAAGGATAATGAATTGATGGCAATTAAGATTCAAAACGAAGAAGAATTTTTGACGAAGATGAAAACGAATTCTGTTTGGGTTGAAAAATATATGGATTCATACGAAAAAATTAAATCAACACTCGCAACGAGAAAAGAAGGACAAATCCAAAATTATTACAAGAATTTTTCATCTGAAATTTTTCATAAAGCACTTGGAATAGTTCGCTACGTTACGGAAATTCAAAAACCTGAAGCAGAAAGATTGCCCGGATATGCAGATGCAGATTTGAAGCATGTGAAAGAAGGACTCACTTCCGGTGCACCAATTTACAAAGAAATGGATGAAGAACTATCTTTTGCTGATATTAAGATGGGACTTTCCAGAGTCGGAGTTTTTGATAAATTCTGGAAAACTGCACTGGAAGGAATGGAACCAAGGGATTTTCTGAATAATTTATTTGCAAATACTAACCTGGAAAATCCTCAGGCAAGACGTGCACTATTATCCGGTGGACTCGATGCAATTAATAATTCCAAAGATGCAATGATTAAATTAGCACTTAAACTTGACCCGATAATGCGAGATATAGATAAAGAAAACCGTGAAGATTTCAATGACATTATTAGTAAAGCTGAAGAAAAACTTGCAGAAGCACGGTTCGAAATGTTTGGTAAATCCAAATATCCTGATGCGAATTTTACACTCCGCTTAACTTATGGTACTGTAACAGGATATCCGTACAACGGAACTATAGCTCCGCCATTCACAACAATGTATGGACTTTTTAATGAGTCATTAGCTTTCGGGGAAAAGGGAGATTATAAATTGCCCAAGAAATATTGGGATAATTTGAAAAATATAGATTTGTCCACTCCGATGAATTTCGTATCAACCTGCGACATAATAGGAGGAAATTCCGGTTCACCTTGTGTGAATAAAAACGGCGAATTAGTTGGAATAGTATTCGACGGTAATATTGAATCACTCCCGGGCAAATTCGTTTATGATATTCGTAATAATCGTGCAGTAAATGTTGATTCAAAATATATTTTGGAAGTATTGGGCAAGATATACGGAGCAACACGTTTAGTGAAAGAAATAACTGGAAAATAAAAGTACTTTTTATGTAAATAAACTATTAAACAAAATTTTATGAAAAAATACAAAATTGGCTGGTTACCCGGAGATGGGGTTGGAGTGGACGTTTTGGACGCTTCGAAAATTATTTTGGATAAGTTGAATTTAGATGCCGAATATATTCATGGAGATATCGGCTGGGAATTTTGGTGCAAAGAAGGTGATGCCTTACCGAAAAGAACACTTGATTTGCTGTCAAACTGTGATGCCGCACTTTTCGGGGCGATTACTTCCAAGCCTGTGAAAGATGCTGAAAACGAGTTAGTACCTGAACTGCGAGGCAAAGGACTAATTTACCGCTCTCCCATCGTGAGAATGAGGCAGCTTTTCGATTTATATAACTGCATGCGTCCATGCAAAGCATATGCGGGTAATCCATTGAATTACAAGGAAGATATTGATATGGTTATCTTCCGTGAAAATACTGAAGATTTATATTCTGGGGTGGAATTCCATCCAGTTCCCGAAGAATTGAAAGATTTGCTCACGAAACTTTCCCCAAATTTCAAACATTTCAGCAGCTTAAGCGCTGATGAATTTGCAATTTCCTGCAAAGTGAACACGAAAAAAGGTTCTGAAAAAATCATTCGTGCAGGATTTGAATTTGCTCGAAAACATAATCGCAAAAAAGTGACAATAGTGCATAAAGCTAATGTAGTGCGTGCTGCTGATGGACTTTTTCTGGAAAAAGCAAAGGAAATAGCCAAGGAATATCCCGAGATTATTTATGACGAAGCTAATGTTGATGCAATGACAATGTGGCTGATCAAGAATCCGTACAATTATGATGTATTGATTGCTCCTAATTTATACGGTGATATCATTTCCGATTTAGCTGCTCAATTGGTTGGGGGATTAGGATTTGCCTGTTCAGGAAATATCGGTGATAAACTTGGAGTTTTCGAGCCGAGTCATGGCTCCGCACCAAAATATGCCGGACAATATAAAGTAAATCCGATTGCCACATTTCTGAGCGTTAAGATGATGCTGGATTATTTAGGAGAAACTGAAAAGGCGGCAGTTCTAGAAAAAGCTGTAGCAAAAGTGATAGCCGAAGGAAAAATTCGCACTTATGATATGGGAGGTAATTCTTCCACACTTGATCTTGCAAATGCTGTTGCTGAATATATTTAAATTATAGTTTTTTTTAGAAAATTATTTGATAAATTTAAAATAAAGTGAAGTAATAATCTTCTGTGTTTATTGCTTCACTAACAATTGGAGATACTATACAATATTATTATACTTTGTAATAAATTTTAAACTTAAGTGTTTATTTAATTTACTTTAAGAGTGAAATATGTATAGTATGTTCAAAAATAATCAAAAAAAGAACTTTCTACAAAGTAAAATCATGCAAATTGCTGCAATGATGCTTATTTTGCCATTTACATCTGCATTTTCCGCAACTCAAACTGAAAGTGCAAAATTTGAAGTTATTGAATCTAATTCAAATTATATCCTGATAGACTATACTGCACCTGAAGCAAATTATAAAACAATATTCGGTGAAGGCGGTCAAATATTCGAAATGCCTTCAATCTCGGGTGCTTATCCGGATGAACAAAAACCGGGTATGCCCAATAAGTTTATACTAACAGCAAATATTTCGGTTCCTGGACCAAATAAATTCAAAGTTGAATATGTAACTGTTTCTTCAATACTGACTCATTCAGGAATTATGAGTCCATCACCTTATTTGGAAAATGCAGATGAAGTAGCAGTTGAAAAATATAAAATGAATTCAGCTGATTATTCAGCACCTGCCGAAGATTTTGTGAATGTTTCTTATGCAGGAATTGCCGGCAGCAGACATATTGCAAAAATTACAATTGCCGCTGCAACTTGGGATGGTGTGAAACAAAAGATTTTGCAGCCACTTAAAATCAGAATAAAAGTATCTTTCGAAAATAATGGCAGCAATTTGGTTTATTCAAATGAAACAGATCGGTTAGCTAAACTCACCACACTGAATTATGATCAAACCAAAAACTTCACCATTCCTAGAACATCAGTAAACCAGTCCTTCAAAAAATTAACGCAAAATCAAATTCAGGAAAACTCCAATAATTGGGTGAAAATTGAAGTTACTGAAGATGGAATCTATAAAATTGATGCAGCACAATTAAATGCGATTGGTGCAGCAATTTCATTGCAGGATGTGAACACAATACAGCTTTTCGGGAATGGGGGAGTAGAACTTGACGAAAAAGTTTCTTCAGCTCCATCGAATTATATGAAAGAACAGGAAATCCAGGTGAAAACTAAGTCTGATGGATCTTTGGATTATATTTTGTTTTTTGGTGCCGGAACAACAGGTTTCAATAAAGTCGGCAGCAAAATTCGCAGATATAATAATTCTTTTTCCAATTCAAATTACTATATGCTTACCTGGGGAAAAACACAAGGTAAACGTGTAAATCCTAAAGAAGTAACAGGTAACACTAAAAAGGCTCCCGACACTTATTATCATAGAACTTGTTTTGAAGAAGAAATTAATAATCCTTTCACAAAAGCATGCGGCCGTACATGGTTTGGTCGTTCAATTTTCTCATCTCCATTTGTAGATATGCTCCATAATCTGGATCGTTCTCAACCTGTATTGATGAGATTTTCCCTAGCACACCGTTCAGGGACACAAGGTAATTTTATTATATCTGAGAACAATAAACAAATCGATACACTTAGTTTGTATGGTGTTTCACTCAATAGTTATCAGCATTCATACAGATCATTTATTGATATTGAGATTCCTTCAACAGATATCCCTTCAGATAATAGAAGTATAATCAAATTAGATTATACCAATCCGAGCAGTCCTACATCTTCTACTGGATTTTTGGATTATTATGAAATTCACTATCCTAGAAGTTTTTATGCTATCGATAATGAATTGGAATTTATTGCTGATACTACTTTAAAGGGACTGACTGAATTCACAATTAATGGATTTGCGGGTGATTTAGTCGGATTCGATATTTCAGAAATATCAAATCCAAAAATGATTTACAATTCTTCACAAACAAACAGCATATTCATGATTCGTGCAGATTTGGATTCATTTAAACTAAATCAATTTTATATTGCAGGAAAAACTAAATCGCCAAAGTTGGAAAAAGTTATTTTCAAAAATATTTTGGAAGATGACGGCTCTAATGCAATTTTAATCACAAATCAAGGATTGCTCAATTCTGCCGGGAAATTCAAAGAATATCGTGAATCCAAGAGCAATCTGAAAATTAAAATTGTTACAGTTTCTGAAATATATGATGAATGGAATGCTGGTACTCCGGATATAACTGCAATAAGAGATTATATTGCTTATGCTTATGCAAATTGGGAAAATAAACCTGAGCACTTAATTATTTGGGGAGACGGTCATTTCGATTATCGTTCAATTCAATTTAAAACTATCAATCCTGTTCCGGCTTATGAGACACAAGATGAATGGATATATACATTTTCGGAAACAGGAAGCGAAGATATTTGCACAGATGACTTTTTTGCATGCGTAGCAGGAAATGACCTGATGCCCGAATTATCGTCCGGAAGAATTACAATCAATACTGATGAAGAAGGTTTGGATATAGTGAACAAGATTAAACACTACGAAAATAATTCATCGGATGATGACTGGAGAATTCGTGTATTTCTCACGGCTGATGATGCAGAAGGTGAATACAATGATGGAAATACACATGTAAGATATTCAGAGGATCTTTTCAGGGATCATATGCCTAGTGAAGTGATTACAGACAGGCTTTATCTAGTGGAATATCCATCGGAAAATGTACCAGGCGGCAAACGTAAACCACTGGCATCTGAAGCAATGGTATCTTATCTGAACACAACCGGTGGAGTTCTTTGGAATTGGATAGGACACGGCAATCCAAGAGTGCTTTCGCACGAATGGTGGTTCAATCGTGATGTGAATGTGGCACAAATGTCTAATTACGATAAATTACCATTTTTCACAGCTGCCACTTGCGATTTTGGAAGATTTGACGATCCTGACACAAAATCAGGCGCTGAAGAACTTTTCCTGAACAACACAGGAGGAGTGATTGGATTACTTTCCGCAACAAGAGTTGTTTATGGCGGGCAGAATGCTCAATTCAACAATGCACTTTACGATTTGATATTCAGTCATTATCAATATGGCAGCCAAATGACAATCGGACAAATTATTGCTGCTTTGAAACAATCATATTATAAAGATAATGACAGGAAATTTTTCTTGCTTGGCGATCCGACAATGACTTTGCTTATTCCGAATTATGAAACTCATATTGACAAAATAAACAATCAAAATTTAGATGAAATAAACGGAGTAATGCACCTTAAAGCAATGGAAAAAACTGACATTGAAGGTAGTGTGATTAATCCGGCAACTAAAAAAACAGATGAGTCATTTAATGGAATTGCATATATCAGTGTTTTCGATGGAGATATTGCAATTAGCATGTGGGACCAGGCAGATTCTCCATCTAAATTCAATTTCCAGAAATTCGGCGGTGCACTCAACAGGCTTGCGGTGCAAGTAGAAAACGGTCGTTTCTCCGGCAGTTTCGTTATTCCAAAAGACATTAGCTTTTCCGATAGTGCTGGCAGAATTTATGCATATTGTATTTCAGACGCTGATTTGAACGGAAAGAAAAAATATTCTCTGGGTACATCACGCAAATTTATCGTGGATGAAGTTTCTACAACGTCTATTATTGATGCTACACCTCCAACAATTGATATTTTCCTTGATTCAAGAAGATTCCATAGCGGAGATGTTGTTTCTAATAATCCATTGCTGATTGTAGATTTATATGACGAGAACGGCATTAATATGACAGGCTTAGGTGTTGGGCATTTAGTAGAAGCATGGATTGACGATAATCCAAATTCTATTAATCTCACAAATGAATTAAAAACTTCCTTTGAAAAGCCAAACTATTCCTTGATTGAAAAAATACTATATGGTATTGCACCAGGTCACCATACATTGAAATTACGTGCTTGGGATGTATTTAATAATTATTCGATTGCATCGGTTGATTTTGTTACTTTGAAACCCGGAAAAAGCGGAATTATCAATAATGCATATTGCATACCTAATCCATTCAATGATTACGGCACGAAAATTGAGTTCACTCATACACTGGAACCACCTGTTAGTGCAGAAATTACAATTTACAATATTTACGGTCAAAAAGTGAGAGTTCTGAATAACAAAATGACTGATTACAGTATTGGAGAAATTCATTGGGATGCAAGGGACGAAAATGGTATTGCAGTTCCACAAGGTGCATATTATTTCAGGATTAATTTGGAAAATTCTGCAGGGAATACTGTTGAATCATCAGATTTGATAGGTATCGTTGTTAAATAAATTGGAAATTATTAAAAAGAAGAAGAAGTTCTTAATATAAAATTAATAATTTGTTAAAATCATTTGAAAAATATTTGTAATTTTGTTAAATTAAAATATTAAAATCAAAATTTGTTTCAGAAAAAGGTATGATTATTGATAAATACTTACTACTTGGATAATATATTACATACGGAGAAAAAGATGAAAACATTAAAATGGATGTTAATGTTAAGTTTGGTTTTTGTGTGCTTAATAACTTTCAGTCAGCAAAGTTTATACGCACAGGCAGGTGGATCGTCAGTTCCATTCCTGCTTATTTCCCCTGACGCCAGAACAAGCGGTATGGGTGAAGCAGGTACTGCAATGACTAATGACATTAATGCTGTTTACTGGAATTCTGCAGGATTGGCTTTTTTGGACTATTTTCCAAAAATTAATGAATATGATGAATATGAAGAAGAAAAGCCATTTCGCCAAGTAGCACTTTCCTTTTCACCATGGCTTCCACAATTCAATGCTGATTTGTTCTATAGTTATGGTGCAGTAGGTCAATATTTTGAAAAATTGCAAGGTACAGTTGCTTTGAATTTCATTTTTATGAATTTGGGAGAATTCACTAGAACCTGGGACAATGGAGATGTTTTGGGTAAATTCATTTCAAATGAATTTGCTTTGAGTTTAGCTTACGGAACAATCGTTGCACCGGATTTAGGTGTTGGAGCACAATTACGTTATATTCAATCGAATCTGACACCAACTTCGTTTAGTCAGCAAGATGCAGGCACAGGACGTAGTATTGCCTTCGACCTTGGAATACTTTGGAGACCAAAAGAATTACCTTATATTGACGATAGATTATCATTGGGATTCAATTTAAAAAATGTGGGTCCAAAGATTACATATATTAAGGAAGCAGATCCTCTACCAACAACTTTGAATCTTGGAATTGGCATGAAAGCTTATCAGGATGAATTCCATAAACTTGTTTTTTCTGCTGATTTCAACAAACTACTCGTAAAACGTGATTCTGTAGATAGTGACCCTGTTCCAAAGTCATTCATTACTGCTTGGGAAAATCCCGGTGCAGTAATTGCATTTGGTACTGAATATACTTACGAAGATGTTATTGCTCTTAGAGCCGGTTATTTCCACGAACCTTCCGTGCTTGGTGACCGTCAGTACTGGAATTTTGGTGCAGGTGTAAAATACAGTATTTTCACATTAGACTTTAGCTTTATCAATACAATTGAAGCTAATCACCCATTGGCAAATACAATGAGATTTTCCATGTTGATTGACTGGAAATAGTCACGAAGATAAACAAAAAAAAAGACGCTTATTAGCGTCTTTTTTTTTGTAAATAACTCTGATTAAATTTATCAATTCTTTTTTCTTGTCCAATAAGTTGATCTTCCAATAAGTGAGATCCCAACATACCCCCTAATTTTAAGTACATCTTGTTTTTCAAATTCCATATAGCAATTATAGGTCTTTCCATTTTTCGGATCATAAATCTTGCCGTCTTTCCATTCATTATCACCATCAAATTTGAACCATTTTAAGATTACCAATCCAATCAATAGTCTATCACGCAGCTTTTCGTCAGGATTGAAATCATCTTTTTTGTAATCACCACGGCGCATAGGCTCTTTCAGCCATATCAGTTTGCCGTAAAAAAGACCTTCATGTTTGTAAATTTCGATTAAAGATTCATTGTTTTCAGAATACCATTGACCTAAAATATCGTCTTCCTTTTCTGCAAAAACGGTAGTTGCCTGAGTCAAAAACAATGCAATAATAAAACTCATGAAAAATAAGGTGGTTTTCATAAAAACTCCTTGTTATTTAAAGAATTAAGAAAATTATTTTCTAATAATCAATAATTTGAATAATCAACTACAAAATTAAAAAAAAATATTCAATAAAATATATCTGATTAAAAAAAAACTCCGGAATTACCGGAGTTTTGTGATTAACTTCAATTTAAGAAATCTTTATTTCAAACATTATTTATTTCAAACAGTATTTATTCAACCAGTTTTCAACTTCATTGAACCAAATGAAATATTCCTGTGCATGTGCAATGAAGTGAGTTTCGTTCGGGAAGTAAATCAATTCCGAAGGAATTCCTTTTTGTTGAGCAGCAGTAAAGGCTTCCAAACTTTGAGTGTAAGGTACTCGGAAATCACGTTCGCCTGTACTGATTAATATTGGAGTATCCCAATTTTGAACAAAATTGATTGGTGAATTCTTTTCGATATTATCACGATTTTCCTTAATCCAGTAAGGTCCGCCAAATTCCCAATAAGGGAAGAATAATTCTTCAGTTGAACCCATTTTAGAAAGGACATCGAAGACACCGCAATGAGATACAAATGCTTTGTAGCGTCCTTGGTGATGGCCTGCAAGCCAAAATGCAGCATAACCGCCGGCACTTGCTCCAATTGCAGCAACTCCGTCAGTTTTCACATAAGGTTCTTGAACGAATTGGTCTGTTACTGCCAAATAGTCATCCATCGCTTTGCCACCCCAATCTTTTGAGATTGCATCATTCCATGCCTGACCAAATCCCGGAACGCCACGTCTGTTTGCTGAAACGTATATGTAACCCATTGAAGCAAACAAAGCTGAATTCCAACGGTAATGATAATTTTGGCTAAGCATAGATTGAGGTCCACCCTGTAATAAAATAATTACCGGGTATTTCTTGTTCGGATCAAAATCCGGAGGATAAGTTACCCATGAATGAATTTTAGCTCCATCATTTGCAGTGAACCATTTTTCTTCGAAAGTAACCGGTTTGATATATTTCAGCTTTTCAGTATTTAGATGTGTTAACTGTGTTTCTTTGCCGGTTGCAAGGTCCATTTTGTAAATTTCCAAAGGATTATTCATATTCATTTTTCCAAAAATCAAGGTATTTCCGTCAGGAGTAATTCCTAAACCGTGACCATAATTCCATTTTTCCTTGGAAATTCGTTCATATAATTTTGTTTCAATATCGAACGCAAATATACTGTATACTCCCGAATCGGTGGAAACAGTATAGATTTTCTTTGAGTCAGGTGACCATACCGGCTCATCATTCCATTGGTCCAAATTGGCTGTTACTTCGATTATTTCCTTTGTATTTCTATTGTAAAGCATAATGCGTGATTTGTCTGATTCGAATCCGGGACGTTCCAAACTTATGAAGGAAATCCATTTGCCGTCAGGTGAAAATTTAGGAGCACGGTCATATCCGGGCATTCCTTCGGAAATATTTAAAACTTTAGGACATTTACCTTGTTCACATAAGTCTTCTTCTTCTTCCACTTCGCAGCAAGATTTAATTTCGGTAACCACCGGCTCTTCACAACAAGATTTTTGCTCAGTAACAGGAGTTTTCTCAATCTTTTTTGAGCTCATTTCTTTTGTCATTGAGCTCATTTCTTTTATTTCGGTTTTTTCTACTTCTTCGCAGCAAGAATCATCATTTTCGCAATCATCGCATTCCTTACCTGAGATTTCAGGACAAAGATTTTTCATGTCCACTACGTAAATATCAGAATTTGTACTTGTTACATTATCCTCTACTTTTTTGCAAGTATAAGCTAAATAACGTCCATCAGGAGACCAATTGATTTCTTCTACACCGCCAAATGGCTTCAATGGAGTATCGAATCTTTCTTGGGGCATCAAATCCATTGGTTCACCACCCTTAGCCGGAATTATGAAAATATGGCTGTATGATTCATCAGTCCATTCATCCCAATGTCTAACCGGCAAAGATGTGTAAATTTTTACATTTGCTAATGGTTGATCAGGGTATTTATCTGCAACAGATTGATTCATTTTTACTTCAGAAGTAAAAGAAATATATTTCCCGTCAGGTGACCATAAAATATTTGAAACACCAGCAGGAATATCAGTTAACTGCTTAGCTTTTCCATTAGGAAATTCCTTTATGAATACTTGAGGAACGCCATCTTTAGTGGAAATATAAGCGATTTTCCTTGAATCAGGTGACCAAATCGGGTTGTATTCTGAATAATTATCTGAAGTAATTTGCATAGTAAATTTACCATCTACTGAAACTGCCCATAAATCACGGTACATTTTATTTTCAGCAGGATTTGGTGTTGTAATTGCATAAACTACCCATTTTCCATTAGGAGAAATATTCATTTCGGAAATTCTTTCCATTGAAAATAAATCCTGTGCAGTCATTGTGTGTAATTCTTTTTTTACAGGCATTTTGCCATTCAGATTTTCATTTGCTTTATAGCATCCAGTCAGCACAAAAATTGACATTATTGCCGCTACTGCAAGATATTTAACCATAATTAATCCTTTATAATAATTTTAAATTAATATCCTTTAATATACAGATTACAAAATTATTCAAAAAAAATGAGTAATGAATAAAGTTTGAGTAAATTGTTCTATATGTTCAGCAATAGCAAAAGTATATTGAAGTTTGTCATTCAAGAGAAACTAGAGCATTATTCATTAATATTACATCAACACGTAATACTCCCCAGATTTAATCAGGGATTATTCCGAATTATCTTTAACGAAACTGTCAATTTGTTTTTTTCTTCTTCTGCAAATAAAATGAAGATAAATTTGTCTAATATTTGAAAAGGCAGGAGTGAATTTTTATCTTACGAATTTTCTTCTCAATTATATAAAATCAAAAAAAAGGAAATCAAATGAAATTTTCAATTTTTATATTAGTTCTATTCTCTACTGTATTGACTTCATGCAAAACATATTACGAAAATCCTCAGGAAATTAAATATAATTGCATTCTCGAAAAAGATCAATTCTTTTCTGAAATCAAGGATATTCTGACAGATGAAGGTTACGATGTTAAGGTGGCAGATAATATTCGTGGTTATATGATTTCTGACAAAAAGGTGAAAAATAAAAAAGGTAAGGAAGTTATTTTGAATATTTCCATTCGTTACGATATGGAAACTCTAGAATATTTTGTTACTCCATCTGCATTGGTGCAACCAAGAGCCGAAAATCAAGTTGAATATTACACTACTTCAGTTATGCGTAAGGAATATAAACAGTATTTTCTGGGGACACTCACTAGAATTGAAAACTTCTGCAAAGGCGGATATTTCCCAAATCAATAATCTTAATACTTTGAATTAAAATATTTTCTGCATAATATGGCAACTAACCCACTAACCATTTCGGAATTGACTGATGAAATTAAATCTATTTTGGAAAATAAATTTTTCAGTGTTTACGTAACTGGCGAAATTTCAAATTATAAGCATCATTCGAGCGGTCACCATTATTTCAGTTTGAAGGATGAAAATTCGCAAATTTCCTGCACAATTTGGCGCAACACTTCCGTAAATTTTTCACTGAAAAACGGAATGAAAGTAATAGTACGTGGTGAACTTTCAGTTTATGCTGTTCAAGGTAAATATCAGATTATTTGCACATCAATTTTGCCTGAAGGCACAGGTGATTTGTATTTGGCATTCGAAAAACTCAAGAGTGAATTAAGTGAAAAAGGCTATTTTGCTCAGGAGAGAAAGCGTGAATTACCACTTCTGCCGATGAAAATAGGCATTGCTACATCTCCAACCGGAGCTGCTGTGCAGGACATGTTCTCAACAATTGAAAGGAGATTCTGTCCGACCGAAATTTATTTCCGACCTACTTTAGTTCAAGGAGAAGCAGCTGCTTTAGATATTGTGAAAGCCATCAGTGAATTGAATGAATACGATCTTGATGTGATTATCATAGGGCGTGGTGGTGGCTCAATGGAAGATTTATGGTGCTTTAATATGGAAATCGTTGCTGATGCTATTTATAATTCCAAAACGCCAATTATTTCTGCTGTAGGACATGAAACGGATTTCACAATTTCAGATTTCGTTGCTGATGTACGTGCTGCAACGCCTACTGCAGCAGCAGAAATTTGCACTCCGATTTCCAAGGTAGAATTTGAAACAAGATTAATTGCCACTAAGGAAAATCTTTTCACACAGATAAATGCAAATTTAAGTAATCTTAAGAAGTTTTTGCAGTCCACCGGATCGGAAATTTTGTATCGCAGATTGACTGAAAAGATTCATTTCCATGAGCAAAGACTTGATGACAGGCAAAATCAAGTGGAAATGAGTTTGAAAAATAAACTTGAAAAATTCACACAAAAACTTGATAGTCTTAAATTTTCATTGGAAAGTCTTCATCCTTTGCAACCCCTCGAAAAAGGATTTGCTCTGATTAGACAAAAAAACAAAGTTCTTAAACCAAACAAAGTTCCTGCAGTAAATTCGGAACTGGAAATCGTTAGAAAGGATGATTTGATAATTGCTAAGGTTTTAGGAACAAAGCTGAAAATGTTCGATAATGTGTAAATAAATTTAAACAGGAAATAAATGAAATTCGAAGAAAAACTACTAAAAATTGACGAACTTGTAAAATTAGTAAACAGCAATAATGAATCAATTGAAGACCAGATTAAATACTACGAAGAAGGTTTGAAATTGATTGAAGAATGCAGGGTATTTTTGGCGAATGCAGAGCAAAAAATAATCGATATCAGCAGTAAGTCTGCCAATACCGATTAAATTAACAAATCAATAGATTATTCGAAATCAAAGTCGAAATGAGGTTCATCTTCGAAATTAGTTTCTTCGTCATCTTCCTTTTTGCGGCGATTTTCAATGACGATCATAGTTTCGGCTACGATTTCCGTAATAAATCTGAAGCTGCCTTCTCTTTCATATTTACGTGTTTTTAGAGGTCCTTCTATATAAACTTTGGAATTTGGTTGAAGTAAATTCACTGCTTTTTGTGCAAGGTCTCTCCAAAAAACTATATTATGCCATTCGGTAACTTCTGTCAACTCGCCACTTTTATCTCTCGATGTGCTGTGAGTAGCAAGTCGTATGCTTGTAACGGGTATCCCCTGAGGTGTGTGACGCAATTCGGGAGTATTCCCTACGTTCCCGAGTAATGTTGCTCTGTTTAGGCTTCTGTTTGCCATAGTTTACCTATTTTTTATTTATAAATCAACCTCAATAACAAAGATCAATTTTCTTTGAAATTGTTAGTTATGTCCATTTGTTCTATTCTATAACGCAATTTTGCACGGGATATTCCTAAAATCTTGGCCGCTTTAATTTGATTCCCGTGAACAATTTTCAATACTTCAGATATTAATTTTTTATTCACATCGAAATACTTTGCACCATACGGGCATAATTTCAATTCGAAACCATCAATCAATTCATCTGATTCTTTTTCTCTTGGCGGCAGAACCTGAGGTTTCATGTAACCACGCAGAAAAGCGAAAGATTCAAAATCGAGTAATTCTTTATTTTCCATCAATGCGATGCGTTCAATTGCATTGCGCAATTCACGTATATTACCTTTCCAAGTATAATTCAACATGAAAGATGCAGCTTCGGGAGTGAAACCTTTAATCTGCTTTCCGAATTTCTTATTGAATTCATTCAGGAAACTCGTTGCTATAGCGATAATGTCGTCACCTCTGTCTCTTAAAGGAGGGAGATTGATTTTGGCAACATTCAGCCTATAGAAGAGGTCCTCACGGAATTTGCCATTGACTACCAAATCTTCTAAATCCCTATTAGTCGATGCAACGATACGTACATCTACGGAGACTTCCTTTGCTCCGCCCAAACGGTAAAACTTTCTTTCCTGCAGAACTCGGAGCAATTTTACTTGTAAGTCCATGCTTAGTTCGCTTATTTCATCAAGCAAAATTGTGCCATGTTGAGCTTGCTCAAATTTACCGGGGCGCATTTTTTCGGTTGCACCTGTAAATGCACCTTTTTCGTATCCGAAAAATTCATTTTCTGCAAGTTCCCGTGGGATAGCACCGCAATTTAAAGTAACAAAAGGACCGTTTTTACGAGAAGAATTATCGTGAATATAACGAGCCATCAACTCTTTACCAGTTCCTGTTTCGCCATAAATCAGAGCAGTAGTATCATCAGTTTTTGCAATTAATCTTCCCAATTCCAAAGCATGGAGTAAAGCACCGCTTTTACCGATAATTTCGGCAGGTTGTTCTCGATTAATCTGTTCTGATAATAATTCTACACGCCTGCGTAAATCGAAATTCCGCAAAGTACGTTCCAAAGTCATATCAAGTTGTTCCAAATCAATCGGTTTGATGATGAAATCCTCTGCACCAAGTTTGATAGAACGAATTGCAAGTTTAAGGTCAGATTGAGATGTGATGAGCACAATCGGCATAGAATAACCGAGTTTGCGGTTTTTTTCAATAAGATCCAATCCATTCGTCTGCCCGCAAAACATATCAATAATCATTAAATCAGGCACAATTTTATGCATCTGATTCATTGCTATGTCAGGATCTTCGAAGAATTCAACACGCTGATACTTCCCTTCTAATCCTTGTTTGAGGGTTTCTTTTACGTACTGATTATCTTCGATTACAACTAAGGTGTATTTTTTAATCAAAAAAAACTCTTTATTTTTTACTAATTTTTCAAAATTGATTTTCTTCCATTTTCAATTGTTCAATTTAAAAATTATCCTTAAAATGTACATCTGTAAGTAATCTTTAAGAAATGAACGGATTGAAAAACGTAAATTATCAATTAATTTGAAATTAAGCAAAAAATAATAAAAAAAATAATAAAAAAAATGCTTGTTTAGTCAAACTAAGTTAAATTTGTAATTTACGAAACATAAAATTAAGGAAACAAATGAAATTCAAAATAATTTTACTTGGGATAATTTCTTTCGCATTAATATCATGCTCTGAAGATAATGGTCCGGCAAAAAATGTTGATCTAAAAACATTTGATGATTCTGCGAGTTATGCTCTTGGTGTGCAATTAGGTATGGGCAGCCGCAGAGATTCAATGAATATTAATTTAGACATTTACAATCTTGGTTTCCAAAATGGTAAGGACAGCACTGACCTGCTACTTCCTGATTCAACAATGCAAAAAGTGTTCGAAACTTTGCAAGCAAAAATGCAGGCTAAACAAATGGAAGCTCAAGATAAGGCACAAAAGGAAATGGAAGAAAAAGGAAAAGCTCTTGCAATTTCCAATAAAACATTCCTTGCTGAAAATAAAAATAAACCGGGTGTAAAGGTTACTAAATCAGGTTTACAGTACGAAGTAAAGAAAGCCGGTTCAGGTGTAAAAGCACAACAAGCTGATTTATTGAAAGTTAAATTTACTGCTTCTTTCGCAAATGGAGAAGTTTTCGATACTACTGCAAAAAATAATGCTATCGATTTCCCTGTTGTAGGTCTTTTCCCGGGTTGGACTGAAGCTGCAACTATGATGCAGAAGGGTGGTAAATATGTGTTTGTATTCCCACCTGAAATTGCTTTTGGTGATCGTCCTGCAGGTCCTATTCCTCCAAATTCAGTAATTATCTTCAATGTTGAATGTGTTGATGTTAATGCAGGTGGTAATAAGCAAGGTTATGAACAATTCAAACAAATGGAAGAAATGAGGAAACAACAGGAAGCTCAGATGAAAAATCAGCCTCCTCAACAGCCAGTTCCTATCCAAGTTGACCCAAAATAAGAAAAAAATCGATTTATTTCAATAAAAAAAGACGTCTCCCTGAAAAAGAGGCGTCTTTTTTTTGTGGATGATTATCACTAATCTTTGTCTTCGGGGAAGAGAAAGAATTTATCAATCTTTCTCACATCAAGATATTGCTTTGCAGCATCCTGAATTGTTTTTGCATTGATGTTTTGCACCATTTTCTCATAATCCAGTAAGAATGATTGATCTTCATTATATTGAACTGAATTATGTATAATTTGCTGCCACCAATTGTTTTCCTTTCTTGCTGTTTCAATTTCTCTTAAGAAAGTTTCATGCACTTTTTCAACATATTTTTGATCAACAGGTTTATCCTGTAATTCTTTGAAAATATCGATTGTTGCAATTGTTAATTCTTCAACTCTATCTGGTGAACAACCGAATCCTGAGTAAAGCACCATTCTTTCTCGAGGAATTTTACTGCCTCGTAGAGATGCATAAGCTCCATAAGTGCCGCCTTTATCTTCACGAATCACTTCACGCAACCGTATATTAATTACTTCGTTAAGAGCACGAAGTATTAATCTGTTAATGGGTGTATATTCGAAATCATTGTACTGGAATAAATTTACTGAACTTTTGAATTCAATTCCTTTTTTTACAGTTTTCGTAATTGTTTTTTCTACAGGTACAATATTGCGGTCAATCCAAGATTCTTTGCGATTAATGGAAGGCAATGAAGCAATATATTTTTTGGCAAACTCTTTCACTTTATCCATATCGACGGATCCAACAAAAACAAATGTAAAATCACTTGCATCTTTGAATCTATCTTTGTAAAATTCGAAAACCTTGGATAAATCGAGCAAATTCACGTCATTACGGTCCATGCGCTTAACACGTGGATTGTAATTGTATAATACTGCGCTGATTGAATCGCTGAATATCATATCTGGGTCATTTTCGAACATAGTAATTTGGTCCAATCTTTGTGATTTATATGCTTCGAATGCATCTTTATCAATTCTTGGTTCCGTGAAATACATATTTATCATTTGCATCAATAATTCAAAATCTGTAACAGATGAACTGCCTGAGAGACCTTCTTCTTCAGGATAAATATATGGTCCTACGTTTACAATTTTTCCGGCAAGCATTTTTTGTAATGTTACATCATCGAATTCTCCCAATCCGCTTTTGTCTATAATAGAACTTGCAGTATTTGCATTGAATAAATTTTCTGTTTCTGCTAAGGAATATCCTCCGGGACTAAATGCTTCAAATAAAATTTGGTCATTTTTGAAATCAGTTTTCTTCACGATAACCTTTGCGCCATTGGAAAGAGTGAATTCTGTCCAGTCAAGTTTTTCATTCTTCTTTTCGCTTGTAATGGTTCCCGGAGTAACTTTTCTGCTGAATAAAGGTTTATCGGTAACTACATCAACGTATGCATCGTATTTTTTCGAATAATAGTCATTGTATATTGAAAGAACCTCTTCGTTGGAAGGAACTTTCACACCTTCTTTTTCGGGTGTGGCAATTGTAATAATCGTATTATCTTTTGTTACCATTTTTGGTAAAAAAGCATTAATTTCATCTAATGTAATAGTTGGGTAATATACATTCATATACTCCATATTTTGCTCAGGGGAAGTAAAGGAGTTTCCAGTGAGGAAGGTGCTAATGAGCCTGTTTGCGTAATTCCTGCTTTCTGTTTTATCCTTTTCTTTTATTGCCTTTTCAGCATAAGCAAGATTTCTTTGTATTGCACGGTCCAATTCTGACTGAGTAAATCCTGTTTGATATGCACGGAAAAGCTCTGTGAGCATAATTTGGAAAGAATATTCAATATCGTCTCCTTTGCCAATGCAATTTACTTCGAAAGCATCTTTATCGCCTTCGAATGAACCATATCTCGGAAATGCATACAGAAATGGGGGATTCGGCTTGGACATATACTCATTGTATCTGCTGTACATCATGTTGGAAATAAGACTTTCCACTAGACCGGACCTGAAATTACTGAAATCGTCTTTTGCTCTTTTGGGATGTTTGTAAGTTATGCCAATCTGCGGGTATGAAAGTTCTTTGTCTGTAAGTACAGAAACGATTATACCTTTATTGTCAGGAATAGGATAAACTTGTCCTTCACGGTATTTATCAGGATTTTTCATTTTGGAAAATCTTTCTTTAATAACTTTTTCAACCAAGTTTAAATCAAAGTCCCCAATTGCAATTACAGCCATATTGTTTGGACGATACCATTCTTTGTAAAAGCGTCTGAAAACATCGTAAGGAGCTTTAGCAATAATATTGGTATCTCCTATTACGTCACGGTCAGCATATTTTGAACCTTTAAAGATTACAGGTAATTGCTGCTTCCAGATTCTTTCGTCAGCACCACGATAAAGTCTCTCTTCTTCCAGAATAACGCCTCTTTCTTTGTCGATTTCTTTATCTTCGAAAAGTGCCAAATGCCCCCATTCTTCGATAATTTGTAAACCTTTGAGGAGCAATTCTTCTTTGTCTGTCGGCACTTGAAGCATATATACAGTTTGATTGAAATTAGTATAAGCATTCAAATCAGCACCAAATTGCATACCGATTGATTCTATATAATCAACTAATTCTGATCGAGGGAATGATTTTGTACCGTTAAATTCCATGTGTTCGCAAAAATGAGCTAATCCTTTTTGGTCGTCATCTTCGTTGATAGATCCGGCATGAACTACTAACCTGAGTTCAGCTCTTTGCTCTGGTTTTTGATTCTTCATAATGTAGTAAGTCAATCCATTGGAAAGTTTTCCGGTGAGGACTGATGGGTTCAGAGGCACTTTGCCTTTGATTTCTTTTTGTGCATTAATTGTTGTAGTGGAAATTAAAACAACAATCAGCATCAAAAAAATTCTTTTTGCGGAATTCATCTCAACTCCTTTTTGTTTTTCAAAATTAAGAAATTCAAATTACGCAAATTTCCTTTAACAGATGCAATATTAACGTAATTTTGAATTAAATTTAAATAAATAATTACTATATTTTTAGATTATTTGTTAATTTGCATTTTTAAAAATTAAATTTAAAAAATGAGCAAAATTAATGAAGTTTGGGATTTGGCGAGTTTACGCTACACGTCCCACCCATGGCATGGCATTTCAATCGGCGAAAAAGCACCTGATATAGTTACGTGTTTTATTGAACTTATTCCAAGCGATACTGTAAAATATGAGTTGGACAAGTATTCGGGATATTTGAAAGTGGACCGTCCACAAAAATTCTCCTCTCTTGTTCCTGCACTTTATGGTTTTATCCCACAGACATATTGCAACGAAAGAATTGGTGAATTCTGCGAGAAGCAGACAGGTAGAAATGAAATTGTCGGCGATGGTGATCCTTTGGATGTACTGGTTCTCTCAGAGAGGAATATCAATCACGGGAACATACTTGTGCATGCAATTCCGATTGGTGGTTTCCGAATGATTGATGGAGGCGAAGCTGATGATAAAATCATTGCGATTCTCCAACAGGATGAAGTTTACAAGGATTGGAAGGATGTTTCGGATTTGCCTGAATCGCTTATAAATCGTCTGAAACACTATTTCCTGACTTATAAAGATATGCCCGGTGCAGAAATGTCACGATGTGAGATTACTCACACTTATGGTGCTGAAGAAGCAAAGGAAGTAATACGCTTGAGTCAGCAGGATTATTTAGATAATTTCGGCAACATTCATTCTAAGTTGTCACGTGCTGCTTGGGATGCAATAAACAGGATAAAGAAATAACGATAGATACAAAAAAAAATGTTGACTCTTGGTGTACCTAGACACTTAGTTTTTCGATTATTTTCATTTTCTGACTAACGAAATGGACGCTGGCTCTTAAGCCGCATCGGTAACGCACTTCAAAGTACGCAAGGAACTGATTTTGGGAGACGTGAAAATCGTGGAGAACACGCTGAACGAACTAATCAAAATCGTTCTGCGAGTGAACGGATACGCCGTAGCGAGCCATTACCGCACATCATACCCCAAATTCATGTTTGGGGGGGGAGGGAGGGGGATTAATTGTTATTTGATTTAATATGTTTATTTATTGTAATAATTTGTGTATTTTTGAAAATAACATTTTACTGAATACTTTATATTAATATTTAAATTATTTTTTGTATGATAAAACTATTTATTTTATTAAATCGTATTTTTAAATGATTGTTTTAGATTCTAATTCTTAAAGTTAAAATTGATTGTTATTATTGATATATTACTGTCGGAGGAACAATGAATATTGAACTCTTATCAACAAAAATTCTTTCAAAAGAAATCCTAAATAATAATAAAAAAGCTTTTGATATAGTAGAATACTATTCAAACGTTTCATCTATTATTGAAAGAACAAAAATTGCTTTAGGAAAAAAAAGAAATTATAGATTGTCTAGTTCTTCTACAAATACCGAAAAAATAGATAATAAACTTTATGCTTCCACGCATTAAAACATCGCAAGATTGGAATAATTTTATTGCTTCAAATCCTCAACTTTCAGGTAATGATTTGTTGACAATGAGGCATAATTGCTATTCTGATATTGAAAAATTAAGAAAAAGACCATTAATTGTTTATGCAACAAAGTTTTTAGATGCATTACCAAATACTCCAAATTTTATTGATATATCAGATATTGATGGTTTTACTGATTTGGTTCAATCAATAAATGATTCTGATCAGATTGATGTATTATTACACAGTCCTGGTGGAAGACCTGATGCTACTGAGAGAATTGTACATATTTTAAGAAATAAATTTAAAGAAGTTCACTTTTTAGTACCCCATTCTGCTTATTCGGCAGCTACTATGCTTGCTTTATCAGGTAATACTATTACTTTACATCCGAGTGCAACATTAGGACCTATCGATCCTCAAATAAATGGTATACCCGCACGTTCGATCAAAAGAGGGTTTGAAAAAGTTAAAGAAATTATTAAAGTTGAAGGACCTGAAGCACTTCCTGCATATATTCCATTAATTGAAAAATATACTCTTGATTTATTGGAACTATGCGATGACTCGGAGAAATTGTCAAAAGATTTAGTGAGTAATTGGATTCGAGAATATATGCTTCAAGGGAATGAAAAGTTTAGTGGTCAAATTGAGAAATCGGTTGATTTCTTTTCAGATTATGACACTCATCTTTTACATTCAAGACCCTTAATAATCAGTAAGTTGAAACAATTTGAATTGAATATACTACAAGCTGATGAAGAATTAAGTAATTTGATTTGGGAAGCTTATATTCAGTTAAATGGTTTTTTTGGACTTTCTCCTTTTGTAAAATTATATGAAAATAATCATAACGTTTCATGGGGTAAACAGTATCAACAAATTTTAGTTCCAAATCAAAGCCAATCTTAATTCGAATTCTGCTAATATAAATTCAAAAAAAAATTTAACTTTTTTCAAATTGTATGAAGTTTTTTAGATAAAATTCTTTTGTTTTATCTTAGATTGTTCGATTGAAGTAATAAGAATTATTCTCAAGATTATCTGATAATTTCTTTAAATAAAGCTGAAAAATAAAAAAAACTTCGTTGTTGGTGGAATATGAATTATTTTATCTAATTTTAGAGGATTCATCTATTATAAAATCCCACTCCTTTTGAATAAATTCATTACTCATAATATTTATAATAAAATAATAACTCTTTCTTTTTTAACTTTTTACTCTTTGTTAGAATTGCAATTCACATAAAAAGAAATTTAATTATTAAGAAAAGTAATTTTGGTCTAGGTTTGGGGATTCGAGTCACATTCTTCGCAGAGAAAATCACCGAGAGGAAAAGTGAGATTATTCGCTATTCGTGTTTCCGTATTGTTTAAATCGGGAATACGATTAACGAATCTGCCTGTACCAAACTCCACCGACTCACCACAATGATTGCAAAACTGATGCAATTCTGGACTATCAAATTTAATTAATTCCATAACATTTTTTTTGCAATTTAATAAAAATCACATAACAAATTATTAAAAAAGTAAAGTATTTAAGTTTGGGGATAAGAGTGATTCTCCTTCTTTAGTGGGATTTGTAATGATGAATATACTTGTTAATAAGCTCTGATAGGTTGCTAGTTTCTCTTCCTGAAATATTCTGCAGCAAGTGGTATCATGAATGGATATGCTGTCCAGATGAATCTTCCATCTGCCCAAGCTGAAAAATAAGAATAGACCCACATTAACAGCGAAGTGCACATTCCAATTATGAAAGCATTGAATACTGCTTTTTTGACGATGTGCTTTTTCGAAATATAAAGTAAGGCAAAAAGTCCCGGAAATCCAAAAGATATAATTAGACTTATATATGTTTTTGAGCGGAAAATATTATCTGCCAAATGTTCTGCACTTGGGAACCAAACATAATCCGATCCATCACCAAACATACCAAATGCTTTTCTTGCTATGATAGTTGTGACAAAATAAAGTATAAATGCAATCCAGAAAATGAAATAAATATTTCTGTTTTCTTTTTGTGCAGGAATTTTAAGGCATTTGAAAAGGGAAGAGAATGTGAATCTTGCTGATGGATTGTTATGAAAATATAGATGCAGAAAGAGAAACGGGAATAGAATTATACTCGTTTCTTTTGCGAGTGCAGCCAAAATAAAGAAAAGTATTAACCAGATATCCTCGCCGGAAATCCTTGCCCAGATAATAGCGAAAAGGAACATCGTTGATGTAGCATCAATATGACCTGTTGTGCTGTAATATAAAGTAGGGAAGGAAATTACATATAGCAATGCACCGCAAATCCTTATTCCAAAAGAATATCCAAGTTTTTTTAGTGTAAGGATTATAAGCAATACAGTGAGCATCACAGAAAAAGTATTGACCAAATTTATTGAAGTCATAGCATCTGAAAAAGGCATAAGTGATGCGGTGAATGGAATTAGAGGACGAAATGAATAAGGTGCATGAACAGAATCCAGGGGAACTTCACCACGGAAATACTGAACAAAGTGCAAGTAATTCTGCTGGTCAATTGTAAGTTCACCATTATGAACTCCGACAAATGGACGCACAATAGCAATATCCTGCATATTGAATCTTGGATATAGTATTGCTGGAATACTTATTGCAAGAATTATCCAGGCGATTGCATGGTTTCTATCAAAAAAATTCAATACTTTATTCATTGATTAATCTATTTTAACTTTCAAAACTTGATTTTAACACCAATTTCGGGTAAACCAAATTGATTCAGTTTGGTATTCATACTCAAATTATCATCCACTGAAAATTCAAATAATTGAGCACCAACGTAAGCATCAACAGCAGAAATAATATAAACTCCCGCTAAATAAAAAATGTTTAAATCACGGTAATCTCGGAAATATTCCCTCTTCCTGTAAAGGAAATTGTATTCTGCATCATCTGTCCCGGTATAATTTGCATATTCAGTTGCAGCATCTTGGTATTTTGAATTATTATCATAAATGAAGAAAATTAAAGTTCCCCACCCAGCGACAAAAATGGGAGCTTTCCAGTAAGATTCTACGTAATATTGCCCCCAGCCCGGCAAAGCAAGGGAACGCAATACTGCACCTGTCGGAGATTTTGCAAGTGTATCTTTTACAAAGGAAGTCTTTTTGGGAGGAGTAATGTAAAGAGAATCACTCTGTGAATATGCAACTGTCTGTAAAAAAAATATAAAAGCAATTACTGCAAAGGAATGTTTCAGTAAATTCAAATTATTTATGATATTTTCATCTGATTTACTCAAGTGCATCCTTTAGACTTTTTACATTATATTTCATTAGTTTGGAATAAGTATTTAATCCATTTTTATTTCCTATTGGATCTAAAATTGCAACTTTTGTACCGGTTTGCTCTGCCAAAACTTCAGCGGATTTCTGAGATAACTGAGGTTCAGTGAAAATTGAACGAACACCGGAGTCAGTAATCTTCTTAATCAAATCTGCGAGATAATTCGGCGAATTTTCCACGCCGGGATTCCATTCGATTGAGCCGCCATAAGTGAGTCCGTAACGATTGATTAAATATAGGAAAGAAGGATGTGCCAGAAATATCGATTTAAATTTTATTGACTCAAGTTTTTCAGTAAATTCAGCATCCATTTCATCCAATTCATCTGAAAACTTCCCTGCATTCTCCTTATATATTTTAGCATTTTCAGGATGAACTTCGGCAAGTTTTTGCACTAAAATAGGCAATAGTGATTTCACAACCAGAGGGTCTGTCCAGAAATGCGGGTCTATTTCTTCATAATTGAAAAAGTCATCATGCACTTCTTCTTCTTCTCCGTGGTGATGCTCGTCTCCGAACTTATCTTTATGCAGCAACATATTTTCAGGGATAATCCTGATGAGTTCAACTTTATTTTTTGTGTCAAATTTTTCAGCCCATCCATCCATATTTTTAGATACATAAAAAAGGATATCTGCCTTAGTTGCTTTTAGAACATCGCTCGGTTTGGGGCTGAAAGTGTGAGGAGATGCTCCTGAAGGAATAATATTATCAACTTCAGAACCAGTAATTTCCTGCAAAATCAATGCAACAGGTTCAGAAGTAACAATAATTTCATGTTTGCTCTGCTTTGTTCCGCAGGAAAGCAGTAATAAGGATATGAATATGTAAATAAAGTATTTCATTTCGATTTTTATTATAATAACAAAATTACAGAAATAAGTGGAATAAAAATAAAAAATCCTTGCTTCACTCAGCAAGGATTAGCTCTGTTTTACATACTTTAACAATTTTACTGGAAACTTAAACAATTTAAAAAGGTATAAAATGAAAAATATTAAATTATTATTCTTATTTATCTAAACAATTCTTTTATCATACCCCATGTTCTGCGAATACTGTTTGTTTGGTGAGTCACAGAAATGGATTCAGATAATTCTTCGTTTCCATCATTGAAAATACTTTTAATTCTGTAAGAATAAATTTTCCCGCTTTGAACCTGAGGATCATTGTCCCCTTGCTTGAGCAAAGCATCTTCGTCCACATATTTGTAATCTGAAATTTTCCCGTTTGCATCTACTGAAGCTACCTTCTTGAAAGCAGAATTATCGCCGGAACGCTGAATTTCGAATCCTTTCAGATTAGATTCATCAGTTGTACTCCATTGAACAGTAATGTTTGCACCATTGGAAAAAGCACGGAAAGTACTTATGGTGCTACTTACAGCCCATACTGCCATGCTTGCTGTCAAAATGAAGACTATTAAAAGTATTTTTTTCATAATACAAACTTAAAGAAAAATATTAAGTTTACAACAATTAAAACTGTTTTTTTTGGTATTTATTTTAAATAACTTTTAAAATTGTAGAAAATTCTACAATTTTCATTCCAAATTTACAAAATTAATATTAGCGTAAAAATTTTCCACAAATCACTAATTTTTGTATTATAAAGAAATTCTAAGAAAAAAATAATTGTTAAATTGCATTTTCCCAAATTGTAAATGTTAGAAAACTAATGAGCAAATCTAAATTAAAATCAGTAGAAACAAAATATATCTTCATTACCGGAGGCGTTCTTTCTTCTCTGGGAAAAGGCATTGCATCATCCTCTATCGGTCTTTTACTCAAAAAGAGCGGTTATACCGTTACAATTATGAAACTTGACCCCTATATAAATGTGGATCCGGGAACTATGAATCCCTTCCAACATGGTGAAGTTTACGTAACTGATGATGGAGCTGAAACTGATTTGGATTTAGGACATTATGAAAGATTTTTGGGAGAATCCCTCTTCAAATGCAATAACACAACTACCGGACAGGTTTATTTTGAAGTAATTTCCAAAGAAAGGCGTGGTGAATATCTCGGAAAGACAGTACAGGTTATACCTCATATAACTGATGAAATTAAGAAAAGAGTGAGATCTTTTGAAGGAAAAAAAGATTTTGTGATTGTTGAAATTGGAGGAACCGTAGGCGATATTGAATCTCTTCCATTTCTCGAATCGCAACGTCAGATTGCTTGGGAATTGGGTTCTTCACGAGCTTTGAATATTCATTTAACTTATGTTCCTTACATTAAATCATCCGGAGAAGTGAAAACAAAACCAACTCAACATTCAGTTAAGATACTTATGGAACATGGTATTAAACCGGATATTCTGCTTTGCAGAGCAGAAAGCAAATTGCATAAAGATATTAAGCAAAAAATTGGTCTTTTTTGCAATGTTGAAGAGGAATCTGTGATTGACGTTCCTGATGCTGCAAACACAATTTACGAAGTACCTCTGGCATTTAAACAACAAGGGCTTCATAATATTATTGCAAAAAAATTAGGTATTAAAGAAAAAGAACCAATGGTGGAAGAATTGAAGAAATTCGTTGAAAAAATCCGCAAACCTGCTCATGTTGTGGATGTTGCCTTGGTTGGGAAATATGTGCAATATCGTGATTCCTATAAGAGCATCATTGAATCTTTCATTCATGCTGGTTCAATCAACAATACAAGAGTGAATATTCACTTAATCAACAGTGAAGAAATTACTCAGGAAAATTTTGTGGAAAAACTTTCTTTCCTCGATGGAATATTAGTAGGTCCGGGTTTTGGTAAACGTGGAATAGAAGGAAAAATTCTGGCTATAAATTATGCCAGAACAAATAATATACCATTTTTTGGAATTTGTCTTGGAATGCAATGTGCTGTTATTGAATTTGCAAGAAATATCTGCAATTTGAAAGATGCGCATTCAAGCGAATTTGCAAAAACTACTCAAAATGTGATTGATATGATGGAGAAACAAAAGAAAATCACAAATATGGGCGGTACAATGCGTTTAGGAGCATATCCGGCTCATTTGAATAAAGGTACTCTTGCTTATAAAGCCTATGGTTCCGAAGATATTAGTGAACGGCACCGACATCGTTATGAAGTGAATAATGAGTTTCGTCAGGTTTTATTGGATAAAGGATTGATTTTTAGTGCAACATCGCCTGACGGGATGCTTGTGGAAATCGTAGAATTACCGGATCATCCATGGTTTGTAGGTGTGCAATTCCATCCTGAATTAAAATCAAGAGCAATTACAGGTCATCCTCTTTTCATTGATTTTATTAAATCTTCACTTAAAATCAGGAAAGCAAAGCAAAATTAAATAAATTCAAGATGAATTTCTGCGGCCTTTACGCTATGAGTGAGGGCCCCGATTGATATTGCATCAATTCCGGTGGGTAAGTAAGGGTCAATATTATCTAAATTTATTCCACCGCTGACTTCCACAAAGTAAGGTGTATCTTTTTCGGCTTTTCGAATTATCTCCATCGCATCGTGAACTTGTTCGGGTGTGAAATTATCAAGTAAAAATCCATCAACTTCAGCTTCGAGACCAATTTTTAATTGCTCGAAATTATCAACTTCCAATTCAATTGGTAAATTGGAGTCATTTTTACTTTTCACTTCCTGCAAAGTACTCTTCAAATCACGATTTGCAATGTGATTATCTTTAATTAAAATTCCGCTTGAAAGGTCCAATCTGTGATTAAAACCGCCAGAGGCCGCAACAGAATATTTATCGAATAGCCGCAATCCGGGAATTGTTTTGCGGGTATCGAGTATTTTGATTCTGTAAGGAGAAGCTTTATCGGTGTATTCTCTCACTAATTTCGCAATACCGCACATTCTCTGAAGCAAGTTTAACATTGTTCTTTCGAGTGTAAGAATTACACTTGCTTTTCCCTTGATTGTGGCAATAATTGCACCTTTAGGAACAATGTCGCCATCTTCGTAAAACAATTCAAATTCGGCAGTTTCATCAAAAAAATAAGGCAATACTCGTTCGCCAACAAAGAGTAATTCTTCCTGAGCTTGTATATTTGCAGTTATTATTTCATCATCACTTACTGTCAAATGAGTTGTGATATCTCCTGCGGGAACGTCTTCAGCCATAAATTCAGCAATTTTTTCTTTAACATATTCCTCAGGAATCAACTTATATTGTGTATATGCAATCAACTCAACTCCAACATTTTTTTTATAGGCAAAAGTGCTCTTAATCTTAATTCTTCATCGAGGTGTATTTGAGGTTCGAGATTTTCCAAAGCAGCAATCATTTTGTCAATAGTATTCAATCTCATATATGGACATTCATTGCAGCTGCAGCCATCAATATTTGGTACATCGAGGTATGTTTTGTCTGGAGCATGCTTCTTCATTTCGTGAATGACTCCGGGCTCAGTGAGAATAATGAATTTATCGTTTTCACTTGTAACAGCATAATTGATAATTTTTGTTGTTGAGCCTATAATATCAGCATGTTTTAGAATATTTGGCGGACATTCCGGATGTGCCAAAACAATTGCATCAGGATGTTCTACTTTCAGAGTGAGAACTTTATCTTCCGAAAACATTTCGTGAACCTGACATGAACCATTCCAGAGGACCATTTCACGATTTGTTTTCTGCTTGATATAAGACCCCAAAAACTTATCCGGGGCAAAAAGGATTAATTTATCCTCAGGAATTGAAGAAACGATTTTTTCTGCATTGGAAGAAGTGCAAATGATATCTGAAAGAGCTTTGATTTCTGCAGTAGTGTTAATATATGTTACCAGTACTGCATCAGGATATTCCTGACGCCACTTTGCAAAGGCAGCAGGTTCTGCGGAATCTGCCAAAGAACAACCTGCATCCAAATCAGGAACAATTACAATTTTGCCCGGATTTAGAATTTTTGCTGTTTCTGCCATAAAATTCACACCTGCAAAAAGAATTACATCTTCTTTAACATTTTGTGCAAATTGGCTCAATGCAAGCGAATCACCAATAAAATCTGCAATATCCTGAATTTCACCATCCTGATAAAAATGAGCTAAAATAATAGCATTTCTCTCTTTTTTCAGGTGAAGCAGTCTCTCAATTTTTTGTTCTTTAGTTTCCATTATTAATTCATTGTCTTATGTTTTTGCTGATTTCAGCAAATGCATCTTCAGTTTCATAAACACGAACGGTAATACCGAAAATATTTTCGAATTCGTAAAATTCCTTTTCCAAAATATTCAAAAAATGAAGAGATAAATTTTCACTTGTCGAAGTTGTCTCAATCACCTTGTATTTAAACTGCAATTCTTCAATCAAGCGAATGCTCTTTTTATCATTTTTATCGAGAATCAAAGCATGATCATATTCATTCAATAATGGTTTAACGATATTGTCAATAACGTAATAATCGAGCAGCATTCCATTTGCATCCGGAACTCCGGTCAATTCCACCATCATTTTATATGAATGGCCATGGATATTGTAGCAGCCTCCTTTATGGAAAGGCAGTCTATGACTCATTTCCCATCGATATTCTTTGCCGATTTTAACCATTTTGTTCTTTATTGTAATTGCAAGTAATGATTGAATGCATTCCGCCTCGTGGAGTCCATTCACTGCGAACTTCCATAAATTTTGGAGAGCAGACTGAAACTAAGTCATCCAAAATTTTATTTGTAATTTCTTCGTAAAAAATGCCTTGATTTCTGTAATCCAAAAAGTAATATTTTAAAGCTTTTAGCTCCATGCATATTTCATCTGGTATATATCTGATTGTAATTTTTCCAAAATCAGGCAAGCCAGTAATGGGGCAAACTGATGTAAATTCGGGATTTACATGCACGATTTCATAATCTCTGTTTGGATTAGGGTTTGGGAAAGTTTCTATATTTACCATAATTTTCTTTGTGCTAAATTAGTAAGAATTAAAACGAATTAGTCTTTTTTATAATATAATATACTTTTATAATAGAAAAAGTTTTTATAATAGTAAATCTAACTTAAAAATTTATCTATCAAAAAAAACAGCAGATCAAGCTGCATTTTTAAATTGTTAGCGAGAAAAATTTATCTATCAATTCTTGTGAAAATAATACAAGTATTGATATTTTTGCTAATAATGAAAATAATTGAATAAAAAAAAGGTAACCCGATGGGTTACCTTTTTTTATGAGTAATGGGGATTAACCCAAATTATTTTTCGTATTCACTCACAGGGGTCTTGATAATTACCTGCACCGTTCTATTATAGAAACGCCCTTCAGGTAAATCATTTGTATAAAGTGGTTCATCTTCACCAACGCCTCTTACAAAAAGAACACCATACTGAGAACGAGTTGCTGTATTGATACCATTACGAACAGTAGTTGCTCTCTTATCAGAAAGTCTTTGATTATGTTCGTACATACCTACAACGTCTGTATGCCCCACAACTTCACAGTAAGAAGTTGGTTTAACACGTTCGTAAACGTAGTCACGCATAATTCTTTCGTTGATTGGACCTGCATCAAATTTATCGAATGGGAAGAGGATAAGATTATAACGTTCCCAAGTGGAGTCACCACCGATTTGAACTTTCTTCTTTTCGGAAGTTACCTGCATTACAGGTATAACATGTGGATCAGAAACACATTCGTTGCCGCTGTTAGTAGTAATGATAAGTTTTGCAACATAAGGAGGATCGTCTTTTGGATATTTGCCGTCATCATCTTGCCAATCCCAAAGAAGTGTGTCATTTCCTAAAGGAATATTATCCAGTGTTTTCCAATGTTTTCCGTCACGTTCAATTTCGATTCTTCTCTTGGCAATGATTTTATCTTCAATACCGTTTTTGAGAACCCAGTACATTGTATCTGGCTGAGGGAATGTTTTCGGATCTTTATCAAATACCGGCTGCATGATTCTCCAGTCATCACAAAGAATTTCAGTTCTACGGTTTTCTACGATACCAAATGAGTCTTTCAAGTTAGAAACAACTTTAGGTTTAGGAAGATAAGTTAATTTCATCCTGTCAGGGCTTATTTGCCAAACATCTTTGAAATAATCGTAAACTGCTTTTGCTCTGGCTTCAGTTAATTCTTTACTCTTTTCTTCAGGTGATGTTCCATCAGCAGTACCTACAATTTCAATTTTAGTGTCGGGATATCTGTTCATACGGAAACCGAAGATATTCATAATATGATAATATTTATTAAGAGTACCGCCAGCGATGGAAGTGTCTGCAAAGAATTTTGTCTGAGCATTATTTTTGAATAAGATATATCGGTCAGGTAATTTTGAACTTCCTAAATCGAAGAACACATAATTAAGCAATGGATACAAGTCCCAAGTTTGGATTTGTTCCATAACTAGACCGGGGTATCCTTCAAGTTTAGGTTCATATTTTTTTGTTCTTCTAATGTAATCACCTTCTTCAACGATTGAAGTAAGAACAGGGCGTTCACCCAAAGTGATAGTGATTTCTATCGTTTCGGCAGCTTTGGCAGCTTCATCTTTATCTTCAGTAATTTCCGGTTTAATCACTCTTTGCACAACTTTCTTTGGAACATAATTCGGATTGTTTGCAGTGATTTCGAAATCTATTTGTTTGATTGAATCTTTCGGATTGCCGTAATCCGAATTTGCAACAATCATTGTCATTTCAGTGCTGGTTGGAGTAACTTTTTCAGAAATTTTCTTATTAGTTACAGGATTAAAAACATCAATTGATGCAGGTAAAAATTCACCGGTACACTCATCTTTTACTCGAATTACCACCATTTTTGTACGGAAGAATGTTGGTACAAAAGCCATGAAAATGTCAAGATTACCTTGAAAATTTGCCAAATCTTTTCTTTTTGAAGAGAAATAGATTATATCACCGGATGCAGGCAAGGTTATAAATTGTTCGTCTGCAGATGTATTAATCGGTTCTCCTAAGTTTGACGGAGTTGACCATGTTTTTGATTCTTCATTCAAAGAAGTTACATAAAAATCCTTTTCGCCATAATTTGGTTTCCAGCCATCAGAAGAAAAGAACAGAGTAACACCATCAGCACCGATGAAAGGAGATTCCTCACGTCCGGGAGTATTGATTGCTTCAAGGTTCTGAGCCTGTTTCCATTCTTCCATATCCGGATCCCAATCGGAATACCAAATATCAAAATTCTTTGGATAATTGTCCCCGTTACTATTAGGACCTTTACGAGTAGATACAAAATAAATTCGACTTTTATCTGCAGCGATTGAAGGCTGTGAATCAAATTTTTCTGAATTTACTTTTGGCCCCAAATTTACAGGTCTGCCCCATTTATCGCCATCAATCAGAGTTTGATAAATATCGCAACTACCGAAACCATCTTCACGATTACAACCTGTAAAATACAAAGACTGTTTGTCTGCAGCGATTGATGCAGCGCCTTCATGGAACATCGTATTTACACCAAAATTTTCAAACTGGAAGGTTGTGTCGATATTGTAAGGTGTGTTGAATATTGTATCGAGATGATTTGCTTTTTTAGCAGCCCAAAAGTCATGGCTGAAAGCGCCATCCTTTGTTTCAATACTACCAGGTCTGTCGGATACATAAAAAAGTGTTTTACCATCTGCAGAAACAGTTGGTGCATAATCAACACCTTTCCAGTTCACTATTGGTCCCAAATTGATGATGCGAATATTTTTTGATAAAATTCCGCCTTCTCCGGAAGGGGCATCGTTTTGTGTAGATAATGTTGCTGCCATAAGGTAATAAGTTCCTTCTTCGGATGCAACTTGATTCGATGTGCTGTTATTTTCATTTGTTTTTGCGAATGACGCTGAACTGAAAATTAACACTAAAAAAAATACGTAGAATAATTTTTTCAACATAATTTATCCGTTTGCTTTTAAAAATTTCTTAAGTAACTTTTTAAACCTGCTCCAAATATAATTTTGAGTCAGAATAAAAATGCAAATACCAACTTTTTTATTTTTTTTATGGTTTGCATTTTTGTGAAGATTTAATTTAAGAAATTTAATTAAAACAATTATAAAAAATATTGTTTTATTCTATAATTTTCTTGTTTTGTGAAGTGTTTGTCAATAATTTTACTACAAATATCAATATTGCGGAATTTTTCAATAATTATTTTCTATCGCTTGGAATTGGTAAATTATCATTTTTTACATCTTTATTTAAATCAAAGGAAATACCAAGGAACAAACGCCATGTAATATGCTTATAACCGGGCTGCTGACTGCTTAAATCGTTTAATGGAAATTTCATGAAATATCCAATCAGAAATTCATTATCTTTATTAAGGGGAATATTGAAATTAATCTGTGGGAATAACCCGAATTGCAGAGTATTTAATTCGGGAATTTCACGATCTTCTATTGTTTTAGTACCGTCCGGCTCCCCCGGTATGCTCACTTTCACTTGTTCACCATCAGATAATAGTACTTTTTCTGTTAATAATTCTTTATCGTGAGTTATATTTCCTGAAAGTGCTAAATCGCCATAAAATCCTAAACGCAAGTCCAGCCAGCGGTCTACTCTCCAGACAGCATTGGGAACAATCCCGAGAGTTGTTACATCCAAATTTAAAATATGTCTGAATTCAATAGGTGCAGTAAAATATGTTCCGTCAGTTCTTTGCAATTGCACATCTTCATAACGAAGGAAGCTCCCTCTTGTGCTTATTCCGTCAAGAAGTAGATTTGTCCCGAAATAAAAGTGAGGTGTAATCTCCCAATCACTTTTCAAACCAAAAGTCCATCCGAATTTACTATTATCGTCGAATACGCAGTCAGGGCATTCAGGTAAATATTCGCCTGATGAAAAATTTGCTCCGAATCCCGCAAAAGCTCCTAACTCCCAGTCTTTTACTACTCTTTGGACCGGACTGATAGGTGAATCCAGTTTTTGGGAATATAATTCAATATTTGAAGGGATAAATATTACTGCTAATAACAATATTAAATATGCTTTTTTCGTGTTTAAGATATTCTTTTGCATATATTTAAATCAAGATTAAATGAGTGAACAAACTACTAATTTTAATAATAACGAAAATAATAACGAAATTATTAGAAATAATAATATAAATTCCGAAAAGAATTTCAATAATAATGAGAATTCTTCTGACAAGAACAATATTGACACAAACATTGAAAATCAAAAACGAAATTACAATGTTCGGTATTCGGCTGTAAAAATTCTTAATCGATACGAGAGAAGCGACTCATATACAGATAAATTGCTTGCATTTGAATTCCTTCGTGAAGATTTTAATAAATTCGACAAAGCCTTGCTTACAGAAATCGTTAATGGAGTGATTCGCTGGCGCAATAAATTAGACTGGATACTCACAGGATTTTTTTATGGAGATTTCAATAAAAATCTGAACTGGGTGAAAAATGCAATGAGGGTAGGACTTTATCAATTACTTTTCCTTACTAAAATCCCTCCTCCTATTGCAATATACGAAACGGTGGAAATCACAAAACAAATACAAGGTGAAAAGACTGCAGGAATGGTGAATGGTGTTCTTAGGAATATTCTTCGTAATATTGACAATATCCGTTATCCGGATAAAGAAGAAGATCCGTACTATTATCTTGCAGTGATTTACTCTTTCCCCAAATGGTTAATGAAAAAATGGGTAGATCAGCTTGGTTATGAAGAAACTGAAAAAATGCTCATAGCAATGAATAAAAGGCCGTATATACCTTGTAGAGTGAATCAATTAAAAGGCACAAATAAAGAGTTTCAGCAATTTCTTAATGAAAATGAGGTGATTTTCAAACCTTATTCTTACAATAGTGATTTATATATGATTTTTAATCCGAAAATTAATTTCTTCGATTCTGATTACTTCGTGAACGGGAAAATTGCAATTCAAGATCCAAGTGCTGCAATGGCTGTTCAATTAGCAAATCCACAAAAGGATTGGAAGGTGATTGATATTTGTGCAGCTCCCGGAGGCAAATCATTTTATATGGCAGAAAGAATGGAAAATACAGGTTCTATCCTTTCAGTTGACAAATATGAATCCAAAGTTAAATTAATTAACGAAGGAGCCGAAAGATTAGGACTGACCAACATTACTACAAAATGTAGTGATGTCTTAGATTTGGATTATGAAGAAGAATTCGACCTCGTTTTTGCAGATGTACCTTGCAGTGGCTTGGGTACCATTTCCAAAAAACCCGACATAAAATGGAAAAGAGAAATTGATGATATTATCAAGCTCAATCGTTTGCAATATGATTTGTTGGAAGCCGCTGCAGATATGGTGAAACCTGGTGGAGTACTAGTATATTCCACTTGCACGATAGAACCTGAAGAAAATGAAAAAATTGTGAGTAAATTTCTGGAACGTCATACTGAATTTAAACTAGATCCCGCAGAAAAATATCTGCCAGAAAAAGTTTGTTTAAACGGTATGATGGCAACTTATCCGCACCGCCATAGTTGCGATGGAGCTTTTGCCGCACGCATGTTGAAAGATGCTGAATAGTTAAGAACTTAAATAAATTTCTGAGTATTGTTAAGTTTTTACTTTAGATAAAGACTTTTACATAAAAGAAAAGACACATTCCTAATGTGTCTTTTCTTTTGATAATCTATTGATGTATTAGCTGACATCAGCTGCTGTAGGGAATTCAGGATTTTCGATAGTAACAAGGGATAATTTTCCATCAGGTGTTTTTGCAGCAAGGAGCATACCTTCGGATAAATTGCCGAAAAGTTTAGCAGGCTGCAAGTTTGCCACAACAATGATTAATTTCCCGATTAGATTTTCAGGTTTATAATGTTGAGCAATTCCTGCAATCAACTGCCTTTTTTCTTCACCAATCTGAATCTGCAATTTCAACAATTTATCGGATTTTGGAATATTTTCGGCTTCGAGTACTTTAGCTGTACGTAAATTTACTTTTCGAAAATCGTCAATTGAGATTAATTGGGCAACTTCAGGTTCAGTTTTTGTTTTTTTCACTTCTTTCGTTGTTGATGTTATTTCCTGAACTTCACTCTTTAAACCAAGTTTTGCCATTTGAGTTTCAACTACGGAATCTTCAATATTAGGGAAGAGTATTTCCTGCACATTGAAGTAATCGTCGCATTGCAATAAAGGTAATTTGGCAGCATCCCAAATATTTTCATGTTTTGGGTGCTTAAGTGGATCCCCGATTCCTATATGCAAACCGAGATAGTCCTGTAATTTCCTTGATGCATGTGGTAGTGCAGGTGCAAAAAGAACAGAAAAGGATGCGATTAACTCTGCACAAACATAGAGCGTTTTAGCAGTTGCTTCTTTATCGTCTTTAATTGTTTTCCAAGGTGCTTCATCATTAAAATACTTGTTTGCAGCACGAACAATATTCATAATCTCCAGATTTGCTTCACGGATTCTAAATCTTAAGAAATTTGATTTGGACTTTTCAATACCCTGCCAAAGTGATGTTAGCATTAACTTATCATTTTCGCTGAAACATTTATCAAAAGTATCGTCCAAATGTGCTGCATCAATATTTTCCGAAAAGTTAATATCCAAATGAATTATAGCTTTTTTCCAGGCTTTCTTAAAATTGTTGCCAATTTCGGGTACTCTTGAGTTAAAATTCTTTGCAATAAACTGAGAAGTTCTATTCACGAAATTCCCGAAAATTGCACCTAATTCGGAATTATTACGTGTTTGGAAATCCTTCCAGGTGAAATCTGCATCACGTGTTTCTGGTAAATTCATTAATAGAGTATAACGAAGTGCATCTGTATAATGTTCTGCCGGGAAATCCTCTTGGAAATCTCGAACATCAATACTCCAATTACGACTCTTCGAAAATTTCTGTCCTTCCAGATTCAAAAATTCATTTGCAGGAACATTTTTTGGCAGAATATAATTTTCATCACGTGAATGCAGCATAGCAGGAAAAATCAGGGTGTGGAATACAATATTATCCTTGCCGATGAAAGCATAATAGTCTGTTTCAGGATTTTGCCACCAATCAGCAAATTTGCTGGAAGAACCTAGATGTTCTCTAGCCCATACTTTAGTAGCAGAAATATATCCTAAAACTGCATCGAACCATACGTAAAGAACCTTACCTGCAGCCTTTGTTACATCCATTCCGGGAATATCACCCAAAGTGACTCCCCAAGGTAAATCACGGGTTATGGCACGTTCGGTCATACCCATTTTGAGCCAGCTGTAAGTTTGGCGAAGCACATTGTCCTTCCAATCCTTTTCGTGAGAATTGATATATTCTTCTAAAAATGGCTGCAAATCCTGAAATTTGAAATACCAGTGTGTTGTTTTGCGAACTATCGGAGTGAGTCCGCTCACAATGCTTATTGGATTAAGCAGTTCCGTCTGATTATAATATGCACCGCAAGTATCGCATTGGTCCCCACGAGCTTTGTCTGCACCGCAATTAGGGCAAATTCCTTCAACGTATCTATCAGGCAGGAACATATTTACTTTTTCATCAAAAAATTGTTCTTCTTCTCGTTCTGCAAGTAAACCTTTTTCGTAAAAATATGCAAAAAATTCCTTTGCTATTTTATGATGTTCAGGTATTGATGTACGGCTGTATATATCGAAAGACATTCCAAATTTTTCGAAAGCCTCAACATTTGCATTGTGATATTTGTCTATAATCTTCTTAGGTGTGGTATTTTCCTTTTCGGCTGAGATAGTAATAGCAACGCCGTGTTCGTCTGAACCACATATATAAAGTACCTCCTTACCCGAAAGCCTCGAAAAACGGGCGAAAATGTCCGCCGGCAAATACGCTCCGGCTAAATGCCCAAGGTGAATATAGCCGTTTGCGTAAGGAAGTGCTGATGTTATAAGTGTTTTTTTCATATTTGTATTTTATAAATTATTCAAAATTAAGGATTTTATCATAGAAAATTATGTTTAAATCCTAAATATTTTGTAATTTTACATTGCGGCAAAAGAGGAAAATTAATTTATGTTTAGAAACATTAACTATGTGAGGTTTTATCTTTTGAAGTTTTTCAAAATTTTGAAGATAAAAATTCAACTACCCCTATTTTTCATCCTAATATCAACCTTTACCGGGTTTGCACAGTATCAAACTATTCAGACAGATTTCGGAACTGCTGATTACTACAAAGGTTATGATTTAATGCAGGATAAAATTCTTCGTGAAGCAGAATTAAACGTGCTGAAGTCGATTGATGAGTACCCGAACAATCCAAGTTATGGAAAATCTGTGCTCATTCGTGCAAAAATTGATTTAATCAGCGGGAATTATGAAGTTTCAAGAAATTCTTTGGAAAAATTCATCGAAAAGTATCCTAATTCTCCGTTCATTGCACATGCTTATCTGCAAATAGCATTCATTTACCTGGAACAAAGTAAATTTGACCAGTCGCAGAAATTTTTCGATAAAACGATAAAGCAGTCAGATTTAGAAATCTACCGAAGAAACGATAAATCGGAGTATTTAAATTTGAAACAGGAAGCATATTTTTGGCTGGGTATTTCAATATATTCTCAGGGAAAATATTATGAATCAATTCCAACTTTCAAGAAATTATCAACAGAATTCCCTAATTCCAAATATGCTGACGATGCTTATTTTGCAATAGGAATGACTTACGAAAGGAATAAGGAATATGATTCTGCAATCGTTAGTTACAATCAAATTATAAATAATTATAATTTTTCAAATACTTACCTGGCTGCACTTGTTAGGAGTTCGAATAATTATATCCTTTTGCGTAAATCCTCACGAGCACTTTTCGACCTGGAAATAGCAGCTATCACATCCGGACATATTGAAAGCCGGGATTCAGTTGGAAAATTATACGAAAGGCAGGACTATTTGCTGTATCCAAATGATGAAATCAATTATCTGAAAGGAGAAGCTTACAATGTTGCCGGAAATTACAGCCAAGCTGTATCGGAACTAAAAGCTTTTATTGAATCATACACTCAATCTCCTTTGCGAATATATTTCCTTCTTGGTATTGCATGGGCAAATCTGAATTTAGGTAATTTCACCGAAGCTCTTGATTATTATGAAAAAGTAATTGCTGAATCCGGGAGTGATGAAATAAAGCTGAAAAATCTTGCGGAACTTTTCCATGCGATTACTTATGCCAAATCAGGAAAAGTGGATGATGCTTCAAAAGAATTAGCAGCTCTTGTTTCTCGCAGCGATTTTCCTTATGTTGGTATTGCCATGCTGGAACTTGCACAAATTAATTATGCTGCCGGTAACTTTAATGCTGCTAAGAACAATCTTGTACGTGCAGAAAGGGAAGAAAATACCGGAAGAATTGCTGCCCGTATTCACTTAATGCTTGGTGCAACTTACCTGCAATTAAAGAATTACAGTGATGCACTTAACGAATTCGACAAAGCAAAAACGATAGTGCAGAATTCAAATCCAATATTCCTTCCGGAAAAAGAATATTATATGAGTGAAATTCTTTTTAAGAAAGCTGTTTGCTTAATTCAGACATACAAGTTTGCAGAAGCAATCGCAAATCTGCGTAATTATTTAGCCGGGAATTTGGAGGAAACTAAACGAAATGAAGCAATGTTCTGGCTGGCAGAAAGTTATTACCGTTCAGATTTACTTAAAAATGCTCAGGATAATTACGAAAAACTTTTTGCGTCAGCACCAAATTTCAGGAGAGAAGAAGTACTTTATGGAATGGGTTGGTCTTATTTCAGAGTAAAGAATTTCAAAAAATCATCGGAATACTTTAATCTGCTTGTCAAAGATTTTCCAAATTCAAAATTCTCAACCGAAGTGATGGCACGTTTGGGTGATGCATTTTATTTAGAGAAAAATTATGCAAGTGCTGCAACTTATTATGCAAAAGCATCAAGATTATCACCTAAATCTGAAGAAGGTCAATATTGTGCATATCAACTTTGCCATGCACAATACCGCAATTCAGAATACGATAAAGCAGTAAATTCGCTTATGGATTTCATTGCGAAATACCCAAATTCGACATTTTCACCAAATGCAGTTTATTTGGTAGGCTGGATAAAATTTAATCAGAAACAATATAAAGAAGCAGTTGATAATTTCAGATACTTAATTGATGCTTATTCGCAAAGTTCATTAGTTCCAAGGGCTTACTATGCCATTGGAGATGCCTATTACAATCAGCAAAAATTTGATTTAGCAATAGAAAATTACAGGAAGGTAGTGGAATTATTTCCGAGTGATCCGCTTGCACCGGAAGCACTTAAAAGTACTCAATTTTGTTATATAGCTTTAGGGCAGGAAGATAAAGCAATAGAACTTGCAGACCAGTATATTCAATCAAATCCAAACTCACCTTTCGTAGAAGAATTTGCTTACAAGAAAGCCGAAATGTTCTTCTCCGGTCAAAAGTACGCCGATGCAGTGACGGAATATGAAAAATTCCTGCAAAAGCATCCGAACAGTGATTTAGATCCGGAAGCAATGTATTGGATGGCAAAGAGTTACCAGAATATGAATGAAGTTGATAAAGCAAGAGAAACTTATGCCGCACTATATAAAAATTATCCTAAAAGCGATTTTGCTCCAATTGCCTTGCTGGAAATTGCACAAATTAAAACTGACCGCACTTTCCTGAATGAAGCGGATTCTATTTATCAAATAATTGAAAAAAATTATCCGACAAATGATGTTGCTGCACAAGCAGGCTACAAAAGAGCGGAAATTGCTTTAAGTTTCGGCGACACACTCAAAACACTCGAATTTTATAAACAGGTTGCAGAAAAATTCCCGACTAATGGCTATGGATTAAGTTCTCGTTATAGGGTAGGGATGTATTACCGCAATAATGCTTTGTATGATAGTGCAAGAAAGGAATTTGAGATATTGTCCAGCATTTCAGAAGATCCCGAGCTGACTGCTGAAGCTCAGTATCGTGTTGGTGAACTTTGGATGAGAGTACAAAATTACGAAGAATCGATTAAAGCCTTTCAAATCGTAAAAGATAAGTCCAGCGATGTGGAAGTATGGTTTCCGCTTGCTTTACTGAATATGGGTGAAGCTTACGAAAAACTTAATGATTTACCCAAAGCTATCGAAGTTTACAAAGCAATGATTGCAATTAACCCAGATGATGATTATGCAAAAACAGCCCGTAACAGGATAAAAATTATCACCAAAATTTTGGATAATCAGTAGGAGGGTATGAAGATGAACAAGAAAAATTTAAAAATTACAAGATTGATAAATAAAATGAATAAATTGTTTTTTGCAGCGATTTTCTTAAGTTTATTTAGTATGAATTCATTTGCACAAAATGAAAATCCACCTGTGACTCCGGCAGACAATCAACCTCAACCACCATCGAATAATCCAACGGTGCAGCCTCCTTTGGAATTGCCGACCTTTATTATTGAAGGTGTGGAGCAATTAAATATTAAAGCAGGAATGAAGCAATTTCCTTCGCCGCCTACTGTACTTTCTATGACTGAACTGGATTCGCTGAATCCTCTGGAAAAACAACAATCCCTTTTAGTACCGCCGCCATCAATGCCGAAAGGTTTAGAAGTGCAGCGTTATGCTAATGGCTTTTTACAGGCAAAAGGCGGAATGTATGCAACTTTTGATGTACTGGCCGGATACGGATTGAAATATGAAGGATATGAACTATATGGGAAAGCCGGTTTGGCAACTTCTTCAGGTGATGTGAAAAATTCAGATTACGGCAAATTCTTTGTCAATATAAATTCCGATTATATTGCACCTGATATTTTCTGGATTTTCGGTGGCAGCCGCACTCGTACAATTTTAAATTATACGAATTCCTCGTTTAATCAATATGGAACAATAGCAAATTTAGCACGAAAAGTGAATGATTTTGATATATCACTGGTTAGTGACGGAAATTATGAAGGAGTTTCTTTTTCTACCGGAGCCGGATTCCGCACATTATCAATTAATCAGAATGTTAACGGAATTGATGAAACTTGCATTAACGGTTTTTTGAAAGTAAATTCTCTGTTCGACGATAATTTGATTGGTGGTAAAATTGATATCAATATTGGCACATATCAAGGCAAGTCAATGAAATTAATTGACATCGCTGTAAGTGACGAAATTTATAAGGACAAGATGACTTTTGACGGTATGTTAGGTTATCAGTTAGCAGCTGCTTCTGATGGAGCTAATCAAAATTCCATCATCGGAAAATTAGGAATGTCATATTTGCCTAATGAAAAAATCAGCATTAGAGGTGAATTTTTCACAGGATTAGAAAAAGTATTTTTCCATAATCATTTTTATGTAAATTCTTATTTCGATGATTTTTCAAATATTCTGCTTTTCCCGAAAATCAATTTTGCACTTTCAGGAATTGTGCAATATTTGCCTCATCCAAAATTGGGTTTAACTGTTTCGGGTGGTGCAAAAATATATGATAAATATGCTTACTTCAATTCATTGGATTCGAATAAAATTGAATTGTTATTCGAGCAGGCTTCGGTCCTTTTCGTTAAGGCTGAATTATTTTATGAATTAAGTAATGTTGATAAATTAATCGGTTTTGCCGGTTTAAATTTCGGTGTGCTGGATTATCACAGTAATGCAATACCATACCTGCCAATGATGGAAGCAACATTGTCCTACGAAAGGAATTGGTTCGGAAAGTTGAGCACTGAAGCAGGAATTCTATTTAACTCCAAAAGATATACTGATAAAGATAACAAAAAAGAGATAAATTCGTATTTTAATTTGTTTGCCAATATAAATTATAATATTTTAAATAACTTTAAAATTATTGCAGAATTGAAGAATCTTACAAACAATGATAATTTTATTTGGCAAGGTTATAAAGAACGTGGAATTTTTGGCTCAATAGGCATTAGCTGGAATTTTTAAAAATTAATTAAATTGGGAAAAATATGAAACCGGAAGAAAAAATAGGTGGATTTTCAACTGAAGATAGCAGCAATATTTTTAAAGGAAAACAAGCTCAATCCGGAAACACAAATGTCCAACCTGAGGAAAATGCCGGGAAAGCACCAACAGGGAATAGGATAAAAATTGATAATCCACCTGTTGGAAGTTCTTACGTTCCAAAATATAGGAAAAATAACACCTTTAAATGGATTGTTTCCATTGTATTCTTATTTGTTATTGCCATTGCTTCAACCTATTTTATCACAAAATCCCTTATAAATCCAACCGGAAACGGAATAAATAAGGAAATAACCCTTATTACTTCTGAAGATGGAAAAGCGGATATTTCCCAAATGTCCGGTGATTTTGGCTTTAATACGGATTCAATACTAAATGCTCTTATGAAAAAGTATGGATCTGATTCCAGAATTGAAGAGAACTTCAAAAAGAAGCAGGATGGGAAGTTTTACTCTTTGAATATTTTGAAAGATGGAAAGAATTTTTATTTGAATACTGAAATATTCCAAAACGGCAACAAAATCAAAAGTTTCAGACGCAGTATTGTTCTTGAAGGTTCGGATGACAAAGTTAATAATCAAAACTCAAATTCATCACAGATTCAAGCAGATGTGAATCCTCCTATTAGCGAGAATCAGGCAGCCCAACAAAAAACTCTCCGTAAAGTAATTGTTTCCGATAATGGACAGCAGGAAGAACATTCTTTCGTCGTACCAAAGGAATCTCAAAAGGTAGTTGAAAAAATTGGCTCAAAAACTGAAAAAGAAGTAGCAAGTGCCAATATTAGTAAAGATGTAGAGAGAAAGAAGGAATCTCAGACATATACCTGGGAAGAAAAATTGAAAAATGAGAAGGATAAAAATATTAACACAAGCCCTAATGTTCCTTCCAAAGAACAGCAGTATGCAAGCCAGGGACCGATTTATACTATTCAGGTTTATTCAACTCCATCTTTGAAAGATGCACAATACTGGGTGAAACGCCTGAAAGATATGAATATTACTACTGCTTATATCAGCACTCATGAAATACGTGGAAAAACTTGGTATCGTGTACGTTTCGGAGAATTTCCCACTAATGAAGAAGCAAAGGCAGCTGCTAAGAGAAACGGTTTTGAAAGTTTATGGATTGATAGAGTAAAATAATTAAATCAAATAGATATGAATTTTAATAATTATGACGAAAAACCATTTATGAGTTTTAGAATTCCTTGGGATAGGAATACTTATTTCTCATGGATAACTTCCGTAATAATTTTCCTGATACTTATATTTTTAATGAAATTATTCGATTTGAATCCTCCGCAGGAAATTGTTTTGCAGAAAAATGTTGTTCCGATTGAATTGCTCTATTTTGGCGATGGTGACGGAACCGGTGGGAACAAAGGAAATCTGACGGAAGAAGGACGCAAAGCAAAAGGACCGGAAACAACAAATCAATTGGAAGATGCAAGAATTGCTGCAGTGAGCAGTAACCGTAACACGTCGGACGTAAATCCCGAAGATGCTGCTTACTTGAGACCTTCAGGCAATCCTTCAAGTGACGAAAATCAGCAGGAAAGAGGTTCAGATTCACGTAGTATCGGTTCCGGCGATGGTGACGCTTTCGGTAGTGGTTTGGGAGAAAAAGGGTTTGGTTCAGGTTCAGGTCGTGGTTTTGGAGATATTGACTGGGGTGGAGGCGGTAATCGTGTTGTTCTCTTCAAAAAAGTTCCTCAATATCCTCCCGGAGTTGCTACTTCAGGTACAATTAAAATTCAGTTTACTGTACTGCAGGACGGAACAATAGACAAAATGTATCCGCTGGAAAAAGCAGATCCACGACTCGAAAGAGCTGCTATGGATGCGCTGAGACAATGGAGATTTAATAAAATTAGCGAAAATATAGTTCAAGTTGGAATTATTACTCTTACTTTCAAATTACGATAATCTTTATACAACTCTTTTGGTGACTGATGGAAGGATTGATTGAATTTTTAACTACATTGCCCCTCACAGCTAAGATAGTACTGGGTTTTCTTGTGTTTGGAATACTCTTTTCAATTCTAAAAAAATTCGTAAAATTCGCAATATTAATTGCAATTCTCATAATTTTGTTTCTTGTAATAATGAAACTTATGGCATTTTAATACAAATTTTGTATTTTTACAATTAAATAAAGAAGACTTATGTCAGGTAAAATTTCTGTTATTGGTACGGGATATGTAGGTATTGTATCCGGTACAACATTCGCAGCGCACGGCAATACTGTGTACTGTGTTGATAATAATTTAAACAAGCTGGAAACACTGAAAAAAGGTATTTCCCCAATTTTCGAACCAGGTTTGGATTGGCTTTTGAAGAAAAATTATGAAGAAAATCGCTTGATTTTCACTTCTGATTTGCTCGAAGCTGTGTCCAATACCGAAATGATTTTCCTATGTCTGCCAACTCCTCCAAATGAGGACGGGTCAGCGGATTTGCAGCATATTCTCGCTGTGACCGAAGATATTGCACGATTAATCCAAGATAATGATTTGCCGAGGAATAAGATTATAGTTGATAAAAGCACTGTTCCTGTTGGGACCGGAGAAAAAGTGAAAGCAATTTTCGACAAGGTTTTGGGTCAGAACGAGATTGAAGTAGTGAGCAATCCTGAATTTTTACGTGAAGGTTTCGCAATCGAAGATGCAATGAAACCGGAAAGGGTTGTGATTGGTACCGAAAGCGAAAGGGTTAAGCAGGAAATGCGATTCCTCTACGAACCTTTTGTTCGAACCGGAAATCCTATAATTTTTATGGATGTTAAATCTGCGGAATTGACCAAATATGCAGCAAATTCATTCCTTGCAACGAAAATTTCCTTTATGAATGATTTAGCTCGTTATTGCGATGAAGTAGGTGCCGATATTGAATTGGTACGTCACGGAATAGGTTCAGATTCACGCATTGGCAATCGTTTTCTTTTCCCCGGAGTTGGATATGGCGGAAGCTGTTTCCCGAAAGATGTGCGAGCACTCATGTATTCCACCGAAACTGCAGGAATGCCTCTCAAAATTTTGGAGGCAACTCATTTAGTGAATGAATCTCAAATATTTTATTTCTTCAGTAAGATTAAAGATAGATTCGAAAAGCTGAATGGACTGAAATTTGCAGTTTGGGGATTATCTTTTAAGCCGAATACTGACGATACTCGTGAATCCCCAGCATTCCGAATAATTGATTTACTGCTCAAAGAAGGTGCACAAATTGCTGCTTACGACCCGGAAGCGATTGATAATTCCAAATTGAAATATGGTACTGCCATCGAATTTGTAAAAGATCCTTATGATGTGTTGAAAGGCACTGATGCAGTATTGCTCATTACAGAATGGGGGCTTTTCCGCCGACCAGATTTCGATAGAATGAAGGAATTGATGAAGCAAAAGATAATTTTTGATGGTCGCAATCAATTCGATTTGCAGGAAATTCAGAAAACCGGTTTCGAATATTATTCCATTGGCCGCAGAGCTGTTAAGTAAAGACAAGATTGCAAAAAAAGCCCAATTCGGGGCTTTTTTTTCGGTAAATTGGATGATTGAATACAACAATTTTGTCTTGTAAAATTCTGAATTAGAATCTCAAAACTGAAACTCAGACAAATGCACAATTAAACCACTTCTTTTGATTAACCACTTGCCCATTTGAGATACACCTGTGCGGCAGGGGTTTAAGTTGTTTATTTGTATCTACTTTGTTTCATATATTTATAAAATCCAATCAGAACAATTATGCATACTACAATCATACATAAGGCAAGAGATATGAGCAAGAAAGAAATCAGTCCTTCAATTGCTCCTTGACCATCTTGGCCGCCTGCTATTGGCATCATTTTGCCAAATCCGGTAGTTGCAGCAACTACTACTGCAGTTATATTTGAAAATGTTCCGTAAATCACCAGCCAGAAAGTTGTTCGTAGAAGTACTTCCGAAAGAATTAATCGTTTCCATATAAGTCCAAGAAGCATTACAAACATTCCGTTCATCACTCCTTCCAGATGTGCGGAAAGTGCCATACGAGGATTTGCCATGTTTTGAATGAATAGTCCAATTAATAGACCAATCAGAAAAAGAATTAATCCTAGAAAAATTAATCTATCCGCTTGTCTTGTTTGATTTTTGCCTTCCATATTTTTTTAGAGTTTAGTTAGTTCAAATAGTTTTAATACAGTTTTCCAATTCCTTGTGGTAGCTTCTGTATTTAATTTTTTCTCGAAAAAGTTGTTGGTATATTTTGTTAGGTGGTAATTACCTTGAATACGGAGGAACACATTTTTACCAACAATAATGAATTTGTCAGGTTCATAATTATAGGACTTTGTTTTTTCTTCATTTTCTTTGGTTGACTTATTTTTCAAGAAAGTCAAAGCCAATCCGTCAATATCGGCATTGCCGTCAAAGAAAGGATTTCTATCAATAGCATCTTGAAGTTCACTTGAACTCCTAATAATTACAGGGACATCGAATCCATATTTTCCCATAATCGCAATTTCAAGGCATTTTTCTAATTCAAAAATATCTTGATTAGAATTAAAAATTATATTACCGCTTTGAATGAATGTTTCCACCTGCTCCCATCCTAAATTCTCGCACAATAATTTCAATTCAGGCATCAAGATAATCCTTTTTCCACCAACATTTATTCCTCTTAATAATGCGATTTTTTTGTTCATTTGTGTATTTTTTCTATTAGTATCATTTAAGAATAGGCAACACCGATTCCCTGATAAATATTGGACCTATCTGTGGGGTGTTAAAGTTCCGCTCTGTTAAAGCGACTATTAGTCCGTATTCAGGAAAAATATAAAGCAACTGACCTCCTGCACCTTCGGCTGATACAACGGTGGTCGTCTTACCCGAAGCCAGCACCATCTCTCTTATCCAATAGAAATATCCATAATAGCTGCTATCGAAATTTGTTGTAAAATACGGATGAGAAATTTTCTTAATATGATTTTCTGAAATAATTTGCTGATTCTCCCATTTTCCGCTGTTGAGCAGTAAAATTCCGGTTTTAAGCATATCGGAAGGCTTAAGGTACAGTCCCCCGCCGGCATGACAGAATCCAGTGGAATCTTTAATCCACCTATAGTCAGTTATTCCCAAAGGTTTAAATAAATAGATTTCTGCAAATTTATCCAATGACATTTTTGTTGCTTTTTCTATAATTCCTGCAATAATCATTGGACAGCCGCTGTTGTAGTTGAATCTTATAGAAGGCTTTTCTGCCATTGGGCGAGATAATGCATAATTCAGCCATTTACCGCTTCGGTACATTTTTATATTATCATTGAGGGGGTCTTCCAAAGAAATCATTTCTTCCCATTTAAAACCTGCTGACATTGTCAAAAGGTCTTTTATTGTAATACCTGATTTTAGGTTGTCTAATTTATTGAGATACTCAGGGAAATAATCACAAACAAGGTCATTTTCACTTACAACAAATCCTTTATCAATGGCAATTCCCATTAAAAGAGATACAATGCTTTTTGTTTGAGACTGGATATGATGTAGGGAATCTTTGTGAAAACCGTTGTAATACTTTTCGAACCGGATGATTCCGTCATAAAAAACAATTACACTTTCCACATTTTTAAAAAATTTTCTTGACTCATTTTCAATAAGCTTGTCTAAAGTTAGAATAACTGAATCAAGTTCAATATTTTCAATACTTTGTGATTTGATGTTTGAGGGTATCAAAATCAATATAAAAAAAAGAACATTTTTCATTTTATTAATTTTCAATTATTCTTTGGAAGTTGCCTGTTTTATTGCACATTGCTCAGTTCTGAAAGCAATTGTGTTTTAAAAACTGCAAATTACAAAAAAATGTGGTAATAAATATTGATAATATTTTAACTATGCATTATATAGTTTTTAAATTGTTGTAATGAACATAAATGATGGTATATTACTCGAAATTGAAGTGAATAAAAAAAGCCCCAAACGGGGCTTTTTTGTCATTACATTTATAAGCAGCTAATTAATAACTTGTTTCTTCGATTTTTGTTTTTCCTCGGAAAATTTTGTTAATCCATATTGTATAAGCAATTACAATAGGCATGCCGATTAAGGCTATAATAAGCATAACTGTTAATGTCTTTGAAGAGGAAGCAGCATTGTAAAGGTTCAAACTAAATTCCGGATTAATGGTGGATGGCACGAAATTCGGGAAAAGTCCTACTGCTAAAATTGTCATCAAAAGTACTGTCATTATAAACGAATATGTGAAAGCTAATTTGAATTTTCCTTTATTCAAATGCTTTGGTAAAACAAGTGCCATCCCAAGTACTAAGACCGGCAATACATACCAAAGAGGAAATGCATTGAAATTTGCAGTCAAATCAGGAATGAAAATGAATGTTACTATTGTAGTCAAAATAAAGAGAATAAAGAATAACCAATACACTATCTTTCCAAATCCGAGTAAATTTGCATTCAGTTCATCGCTTGTTTTATTTAATGCAAAGAAAGTCCCATGCATAGTAAAAAGGGCAATAGTCAACAAACCTATCAAAATGGGGTATGGAGTGAGCAATTGGAATAAATTAATATGAATATTCATATCCTGACCTACCGGTAATCCCTGTGCAACATTACCCAATGCAACACCTAACAGCAAAGCAAAAAGAAGTGACGAAATACCAAAAGTTATTTCCCAAGTTTTCATCCATGACTGAGATTCCACCTTACTACGAAATTCAAGAGATGAACCTCTTAATATCATAACCGAAAGTACTAACATTAATGCAAGGTAAAGTCCCGAAAAAACGGATGCATACACATGAGGGAATGCCGCAAATAGTGCACCGCCGCCGGTGATAAGCCATACTTCGTTTCCATCCCAAAGCGGGCCGATAGAATTCATTAATATTCTTTTATCTTCGGATTTCTTAGTGAAAAGAGAAGCGATACCGACACCTAAATCAAAACCATCAAGAGCAGCATAACCTGTTAGCAATACAGTTACCAAAATAAACCAAATTATATTTAAATCCATTTCATTTCTCCTTATTAATTAGTTATTACTTCGTCAGGTCCGTGCTTGACTTTTTTGATGAACAGATAAATGTAAATCGAACCTAATAACAAATAAATCAAAGTGAAAAGAATAATTGATAAGATTACTTCTCCACTTGTTAACACCTGAGAAAAAGCATCTTTTGTTTTCAACAAACCGTAAACAATCCAGGGTTGACGACCAACTTCAGCCGAAATCCAGCCAACCTGAATTGCAATCTGAGGCAGAATGAATGACCATATCGATAGTTTGAGGAACCATTTAGGACCCTCAAAATTATATTTTCTCCAAATATAGATTAGGACAAATCCATACAAGATAAAAAACATTCCCAAAGCTACCATTAGGTGATAGGTTTGGAAAACTAATTGCAATGGTGGTCTATCCTCTTTAGGAATGTCATTTAAACCGGTGAGACTTGTTTGAGTATTGAAATCAACCAACCACGATAACAAACCGGGAATCTTGATTCCATAAGTAACACCTTTTTCTTCATCAGTCCAGCCTACTAAATTCAAATCACCGGGACCGGTTTGCCAATGCCCTTCGAAAGCTGCAAGTTTTGAAGGTTGATAATTAGCAACACCAATTGCACTTGCATGTCCTGAGGTTAACTGCAATAATGAAGTAACTAAAATCATAATTGCTGCAATTTTCATTCCGGGAATTGCCATATTCAAATGCTTTTTCTTTAACATAAAATATGAATTAACAGAAAGGAAAAGGAACGATGCTGCAATCCAGGAAGAAACGATCACGTGTGTGTAGCGTTCCAACGTGGAAGGATTGAAAGCCATAGCCCAGAAATCCGTAATTTCAGCTCGCAAAAAACCATTAGTAGTAACAACATGAAAACCTGCAGGAGTTTGCATCCAGGAATTTGCGATTATAATCCAAAGTCCTGAAAGATGAGCCCCGAAGGCAACCATAATTGTAGCAAAAAAATG
>MHAC01000078.1 GCA_001804565.1 Ignavibacteria bacterium GWF2_33_9
AAATAGTTTTTGTAAATTAATTAAATAGTCAACAAAGGAAAAAAAATGAATATCAAAAAATTAAATATAAGTATATTATCAGCAATTTTGGCATTTATCTTCGCATTTACTGCAAATGCGCAAATCCAAATGTCAAAACCTGAACCGGCTGCACCGACTCAATTTGTATTCCCAAATTTCAATACACACATTCTTTCTAATGGTTTGAAAGTGTACTTTATAACAGAAAAAGAACAACCAACAATTTCACTCAGATTAATGATGCCGGGTGGAAGTAATTTAGATAAGGATAAAATTGGTTTGGCTGAAATCGCAACTGAATTGATGGGCAAGGGTGCAGATGGCAAAAACTCATTCGCAATTTCGTCTAAATTGGATGGAATTGGTGCAAGTGTTAATGTTTCTGCTGCGCAGGACTATGTAGTGATGTCGGGAAGTTCACTTACTAAGCATTTCGATGTTATGTTTGATGAATTTTGCAATATTTTACTCCGTCCTGATTTCCCAAAAGATGAATTCGAAAAATTGATTGATCAAAGTAAATCTGCAGTGAAAATGCGTAGTGCCGAATCCGGTACTTTGGCTGCATTGCTTTCCGCAATTGCAACTTATGGTCCTAATCATCCATACGCTGCTATCACTACAGAAAAATCTTTGGATGCAATCACAATGAAAGATGTTGAAGGATATTATAAATCAGTTTTCATGCCGAATAATGCTACATTGGCTGTAACAGGTTATTTTGATCAACAGGAAATCATCAAGAAATTGGAGAAAGGACTCAAAAAATGGAATAAAGGCGAAAAACCAAATTTGGATGTACCGGAACCGAAGCCATTGGCAAGAGGTATTTACTTCATTCCACGTGAAGGCTCCAAGCAAACATCTGTTGTTGTTTCAGGTTTGACCGTACCACGCAGCCATAAAGATTATTTGGCAACTCGCTTAAGCGCTGCTGAATTAGGAGGCGGATTTGGTTCAAAACTTTTCCGTACTTTGAGAGAAAAATATTCCTTCACTTACAGTCCTTTTGCTAGAGCAACAGGCAATAAATTTGCAAATAGACTTTATTGCGGTGCTGAAGTGAAAGCAGATAAATCAGATTCTTCACTTGTGATTATTTTAGAACAACTTGAATCTTTATATAGTGACGGTGTTACAATAGAAGAACTCGAAAGAGTAAAAAGCAATGTTATAGGTAATTATCAAATGAGCTTCGAAAGTGCAGATATGGTAACTTCAGTTATCCAAAATGCAGACTTTTACGGTGAATCTATTGACTTTGCAAAAACTTTACCTGAAAGAATGGATGCCCTAACTACTATGGATGTTGCCAAAATTGGTGAAAAATATTTGAAACCTGACCGTGTATGGATTGCGATTGTTGGTAATCCTGAACTAAAAGAAGAATTGGCAAAATTAGGATATAACATTTATGAATATACATTGGATTTGGAAGATGCGGCATTAGCAAATGCAGTGGATCCGGTAGATATGACTCCAAAGGATTTAATTGATGCTTATACTAAAAGCATTGGCGGAACTGAAGCTGTGAATGCTGTGAAAACTCTGAAAATCGAATCGAAGCTCACAATGTTGGCACAAGGACAGGAAATTCCCGGAAAAATTCTGAATTTAATTAAATATCCTGGACAGGAATATCAATCAATTGAAACACCTGTGTTCCAGCAATATAAATGGGTAAATAATGATAAAGCCTGGACTAAAGCTCAAAATGAACTAACTGAACTTTCAGGTGAAGATTTAGAAAAAGAAATTAAATCTATTGGTTATCCAACTCTTGAAGCATCAAAAATGCTTGACAAAGGGTACAAATGCGAAATATTGGGCGAAAAAGATGGTCAAATCAAGATGAAAGTTACTAATTTGAATAAAGAAACTTCAACTTATTATTTTGACAGAAAAACTAATTTGCTGACAAAGATTGAATCTTCTCAGGAAGGTCCACGTGGTCCGATGCAAATTACTTTTGTTTTTTCAGACTATGAACCATTTGGATCCGTGAAATTTCCGTTAACAACAGTGCAGACTACTCCTTTCTTCTCGGTTGAAGCATCTAATTTGTATACTGTAAACGGAGAAATAGATGATGCTTCGTTTGCTCCTTCAGATAAATAGGAATATACCTAAAACGGAGTCCATGCAAAACTCGTAAATGGCAGTAAAATTGGGCTGGTGAAAAACGCCAGCCCAAAATCTGCTGAAAATTTAGTATTAGCCAATCTTACACCAAGAAGCACTCCTGTATTACTCGGCTGAGCAATACTTGAATTCCAGAGTTCCCCGATTATTCTTATATCTTTCCATTGAGAAAGTCTTGTATCGAGTCCCAATGCTAAACCGAAATCGCCGTTTTCGTAAACGAAAGGATAAGATGCAATGTCGAATCCATTGCTCATTTTGAAATCATACACATCTTTTGCTCCGAGCTTAGTGAAGACAGCACCTGTAAAAACTGATTTTGCTGTTCTGAATGTAAGTGCGGAATATAAATGAGTTAGCTGATTATAGGAATTCAACCAGATTTGGTTTGCTCCAACAGCAATTGACATATCTCCAACCATACTTTCCCAGTATTGACGGTAAACTGTGGCCTTTGCATTCAATTCGCTAATTTGGTACTCTCCTGGTGTATTCGGAATAAGTGAGCGACCTGCTGTAATAGAAACATAATCCGTAATGCCGATTCCGCCATAAAAGAAAAGAACTTCGTAATTGCTGATGAAATGATTATTGCTGATTGGTTCTGCTGTTGGCAGCAGGTATATTCTGTTTGATTGTCTATTCAAGGATTGCTGAGGAATTAATTCCGCAATTTCATTTGAATAAACTTTGGTTTTTCCAATTTTGGTCTGAATAGTAATGTAAAACAGTGAATCATTTTCCATTTGAGCTTCTTTCAGCACACAAGTGAAATTATCTCCATTTGTGAGTCTGAGATAAATTTCTTGCTCCAGATAATTTTCTACTTCACTTACATTAATGTCTGCAAATAATACAGAAAAGTGAGTTAAAAGCAATATTAAGCTATAGTTAATAATTTTTTTAGTAATCATATTTCCTCTTATTCGCTCTTGTTTATGTTAAAGTGTTAAGAAAATTTAACATTTTATGTGGAGAAATATATTCTTTTATTTAAGTTATATTTATAATTGTTAAGATATCTTAACGATAAAAAGGAAAAAAATTCTTAAATTTGAATATATTATATATACTAAAATAAGGTAAAATTATGGATTTTGAGTTAATTATCTTAATTTTTCTAATCTTGCTGGGAGTTGGAGACCTTTCAATCGGTGTTGCCAATGATGCCATCAACTTCACAAATGCGGCAATGGGTTCAAAAGCCGCAAAAATAAAATTCATTATGATTGTGGCTGGACTGGGTATATTCCTCGGTACGATGTTCTCAGGCGGAATGATGGAAATTGCCAAAAAAGGCATTTTTAACCCTCAATTTTTTACATACCCTGAAGTAATGTTTATCTTTTTGTCAGCCATGGTAGGCAATGTAATATTGCTTGACTTTTTCAATACCTACGGATTGCCAACTTCAACAACAGTATCAATCATAGGGAATTTGCTTGGTGGAGCCCTGGGTATGGCTGCATTCAAAGTAATTCAGGCAGGATTGCCTTTTGGAGATATTGCTCAATTCATCAATATTAGCAAGGTACTATCCATCTTTATATCTATTATTGCTTCCATAATATTTGCCTTTATCTTTGGATTTCTTGCCCAATGGATAACGAGATTGATTTTCTCATTTGATTATAAGAAAAATCTAAAAAAATGGGGTGCTTTGTGGGGTTCAATTTCAGTTGTTTTTATAACAAATTTTGTTCTTTTGAAAGGATTAAAACATGCTGAATTTATGAATGATTCCGCAAAGGCCTTTTTTGCAGAAAATAATACTTTAATCCTAGCCATTCTTTTTGTTCTGTTTTGGATAATTTTCCAAATAATATTTATGTTCACAAAAGTGAATGCATTCAAAGGTGTAGTACTATATGGCACATTCGCATTAGCAATGGCATTTGCTGCAAACGATTTAGTAAACTTTATTGGCGTGCCTATCGGTGGGCTTGATGCTTATATGATTGCAAAGGAAAGTACAAATCCGTCAACTTTGTTGATGGTGGACTTAGGTAAAGATGTGATGAAAGCGCCTACATGGATTTTGATGTTTGCCGGTTTGATAATGTTTATTACGATTTTTACATCCAAAAAATCCAGAACAGTTGCTCAAACTGAGATTTCTCTTGGCAGGCAGCACGAAGGCTACGAAAGATTCCAGCCAAATGGCGCAGCAAGAATTATTGTTGCAACAACATTAGGATTTGTGGATATTCTTAAAAAAATCACTCCAAATTTCATACAAAACCTTGTTCGTAAGCAATTTAACGTTGAGAAATTCAAAGCAGAAATTGACGAACATGGTAATAAGAGCTCTTTTGACCTTTTGCGAGCAACTATAATCCTAATGATTTCTTCATTCTTGATTGCTTTGGGTACATCCTTTAAACTGCCACTTTCTACAACTTATATTACTTTTATAGCAGCAATGGCTGCAGCTTTACCTGACAAAGCATGGGGAAGAGAAAGTGCTGTTTACCGAGTGTCGGGTGTTATAACAGTTGTTGGCGGTTGGTTTGTAACTGCAATTTTTGCAGCAATTTTGAGTTTAATAATCGCTTTGATTCTTGGTTACACCGAAAATTGGGGTGTCTTGATATCAATTATTATTGTGGGTTTCGTTCTTTATAATTCGATGCTTCATCATCGCAGAAGAGACTTGAAAGCTAAAGCTGCTGAAGCTGCTTATGTGCTGAAGCCTACCAAAGTTGACCCTCATTATTATCGTGAATTCCTCGAACAAATAACGAAATATGTGGCAAACATATATACTACCGTTTCCACCAGTTTAGAAAGTTTGATAAATAATGATGGTTTGAAATTACGTAAAATCCGTTCCGAAGCAAAGGTTACTGCTCAAGATGTGAATATATTATCTATCAACATTATTAATATGCTGGAAGTTCCAGATGAAAATATTGAGGAATTTTCTAATTACTCTACAAAAATCATTGGTAATTTACAGACATTAGCGCACCGTGCATTGCTACTGACAGAACAAAATTATTATTATATCGCTAATTCTCATACTAAACTAGACGAAGAACAAGTCGCCGAAATTCAATATATAATTTTCAAACTCAACAAAATGAGTGCTCAAATTCTTGAAAATCTTCACAATGTAATAGGATTTAAAGAATCAAGTTTCAATGAAAACATTGAAAAATTTGTCGATAAAATAGATGAATTCAATAAGAATCAGCTGGGTAGAGTGAAAATATCACCAAAACCAATGAAGAGGAATATTTTATTCTTCTCTATCCTCACAGATATGGATTTGATTGCAGAAAACTCACGTCAGCTCTATAAATCTTTGCGAAAAGTATTCAAAAAGATTGTGAAAGGAGAAGCTGAAATTGAATAACAGGAGTTAGTTTCTAAATAAATTATGTACTTTTAGTGCATCAAAAAATAAAATCCACGTTTCCCGATTTTGGGCAACGTGGATTACTATTTATTACTAAACTAATTAAAGCCGATATTAAGAATATACTGTATTACTAAAGTTTCTGAAATTCAAACTTGGGATATCCTTTATCGCCTGTTTCATTATAGAATGAAACAAAATGGAATTTGTAATATCCTGTTATTGTTTTGATTACGAAAATTCTATTAGGGAGAACAATATATGCACCTGCATTCAAATCGAACCATTTCCATTCATGACCTATGGCATTGATATTCGTGGAAAATACTGAATCCTTAATTTCTTCGAACTGTACATCTCCAATAACTGAATCTGCTGACATAAAAACAGCAGAACTATGTACACGGTTCAAAAGAGGACCTGTAACACCGTACCATAAAAAGAAATCTTCTTCTCCGGTATATAGTTTTTCTGTATATTTAGTGAAGCAAAAATCCCAATTAGCTGAAATTGGTTCCAAATCGGGTATTGTATTTTTCTTCAGTGAAACAAGAATGAAATTCTTTGCAGGATTTATTGGAATCTCCATAGTTTGTATATCAATCCCATCAAGTTCCGCAAATTCAATTGAATATGTAGAATTTTCCAATTTCAATATTTTCAGCTTTTTCATTCCTTGTCGTCTGCTTCTTCCATCAATCCCTAAGTCTATAATATAAACTTCTTCTTTTGAAGAAATTTTTGTTAGAGATTTGCTGCTCCACCATGTTCCCATAGCAGTTGAATCCAAAAAACCGGAAGGATTGTCATATTCCCATGAAAAATCATCAAAACCTGCCGTGTCTGCAGAACTTACTGCTGCAAAATCAGTTTTATGTGTATTGAAAGCACGCATAGTCTTTGCATTATTCATTATCACAACAAAGCTATCTGCTATGCAGCTAAATCCTATATCCCAATCTGTGATTTTATTTGATGCGACAACAGAATCTAAAGCAAAATTGAAATAAACCTGAGTTTCGTAAAGTTTATCCATTTCCACCTGAGTTTCAGTCATATCTCCGGTTTCATGAGGAGTGACAGGTGTTTCGTCAGGAATACATCCGGTTAATTTCACAAGAATTAAAAGCATTAAGGAATATTTTATGCTGATTTTTATTATATCATTTATTTTTTTCATACTTATTAATTCCATATTTTATCAAAATTAATTTTGAGAGTACTGAATATAGTCCTTCCCCATCCGACAGGCAATATACTGGCACCACTTATGTGCGTACCTGCATATGTAGAAACGCTTTGAGTAATGGTTTTTACGTCAAATAAATTCTTTGCACCAATCTGCCATTGCAATTTATTATCGAATAATGACCAGGTTAAAGATAAATCCATAATTGAATAATCAGACATTGTGTATAATACGATTTCATCATCGGAAGTTACTCCGTAACCCGGCATTTTACCGGTATATTTAAAGAACCAGCCCACTTGCAAGTCTCTGTAAAATGGCATCTTCCAAAGTATATTGGATTGCAGTTCAGGTGAAAAAGTAAACACCGGCAAAGAGTCCTGATTTTGTATTGCACTTAATTGATTATAGCGGCCAATATAGGAAACACCCAGTTTCACATTGATATCTGCTGAATAATAATTTGTGCTTAATTCACTACCAATGGATTTTGTTTTATTAATATTCCTGTACGAATATTTATCAGTAGTATTTGACATCAAAGCAAAATCAATCAGATTGCGTATGTCGTTATAGAAGAACTTTAGTGCAACATCATGGACACTGTATTCATTCTGGAACTTATAATCAGCCGAAGCATTCCAGGAATCAGAATATTCAGCTTTCAGATTTGTATTGCCGAATATTTTATGATTCACATCAACGAAAACATAATATAATTCCTTCAATGAAGGTGCCCGGAATCCTTTTGCATAAGAAGCACGGAAAGATAGGGCATTGATTGGATTATATTTAATATTTAATGAAGGAACGATGGGTGCATTATAAGAAGTATTGTAAATAAATCTTACTGAAGGTTGAATTTGTAATTCACCAAACGGTCTATAATTCAAACTAGTATATACAGCATAATCTCCTGATGCTTTGGTTGTATCTTCAATTCTAACGCCAAAAGCACTTTCATAGTTCAATTCTGTACCTGCCATAATGCCGATTACATTATATGGATTATCCCAGCTATAACTTCCTCTGAATATGTAATTATCGAACTGAGTTGTATCCTGATCGCCGTCATTGGTTGTCAATACTTGCTTTAGTGTTGTCAAATCCTTGAAATAAGTATTTTTCTTTCTTTCATAAAATGAATAATCCAATAGTAAGTCCAGATACTCATATTTCGATAGACTGCCATTAAAAAACACTGAATTTGTGATTCGAAAAGTTTTATATTCATCGTCAAGAGCCTCTTCTCTATATGGTGGGAAAGGTTCACCACGATTAAGAATATATTCATCAAATAATTCAGCAGAATATCTTAGTTTAAAATTCCCAATATCAGTGCCGTATTTGAAATTTCCCATATATTGAATTTTCGGTTTCCATTGTTTATGCCTGGAAGTATCCACAACAGAATAACCTCCGAAAAAGTTCCTGCCACCTGAAAGTGAAAAGTTGTGATTATCAAATAAATTGAATTTCAAAGCACCATCGAAATTTGCAGTTCCTACACTTTCATAATATGAGTTTGCACTCAGCTCCATTTTATCGCACTTTGCATCTTTTGTTATTATATTAATCACGCCTCCCAATGCATCGGTCCCGTAAATTGTGCTCATAGGTCCTTCGATGATTTCAACTTTCTCAACATTATTCATATTAATTTGCGAAACATCAATAATACCTTGCAAACGACCAATAACAGGCACTCCGTCCACCATTACTTTTACGTTCTGACCGGAAAGTCCGTTTATTGAAATTGAGCTGCCGATAATATTATCCTGCGAAATTCTTACATTCAATTGTGTTTGCAGTAATTCACGTAAATTATTTGCCGCTTGGGTAACAATTCTGTCTTCGCTAATTACTTGCACAGGATAAACGGAATTTTGAATAGATTGTGGTGAAAACTGACCGGTGGTAACAATTTCCTGCATCATAATCGACTTAGGATTCATTTCAATTTTCATTGAAAAGTCAGATTTTTCGGGAACATCAATTGTATCCAAAATATTGTCGAAACCGACATACCTTGCAAATAAAGCAATTTTGCCAGTGAAAGGAATTTCCAGCACACCTGATTTGTCGGATTTTCGTACTTTCACTTCTTTACCGGGTAAAGATGTAAAGTGGATAGTTGCAGCTTTGAGAGGTTTGCCGGAAGATTTGTCTAAAATTTCAATCGTACCTTTCGCCAAAAGAAAACCAGGGAAAAATAAGATTGTTAAAAAAATAATTGAGAAGATTTTTTTCATAATGTGTGAATTGCTCTTTACTTCTTAAAAATATATAGCGGGCAGTATCTTTTTTTGGAAAGACTTACCCGCTTTTATTAAATTATTTTATCTACTTATTTTCGATAAAAATAAACGTTTTTTTAATTTTTATTAATAATTTCTTTGAAAGAACTATTGAACAATTAATTTCTGAGAGGAAGCATTTCCATTAATTGACATTACAACCATGTACATTCCTGCAGAAAGTCTTGGGGAAACTCTCACGCCAGAAAGTTGCGAATTGTCCAATTTTTGTGAAAATACCATATTACCGCTCATATCATAAATTTGGATATCGGATGAATTAACTTCACCTGTAATTCCATAAGCCAAATCGAACGATTGGCCGCTCGTGATTACATTTGGAGTTATTGCGAAAAATCCGAGTACATTACCATCATTATCTTCAACTGAATTTGGTTCAACCGGAGTTTTTTCGAAAGTTGCTTCGCCTGTAGAGGCGCCTGCAAATTGAGTAAATACTAATTTCCAGATTAATCCATCAGGGGACTGTACAAAATAGCACAAATCAGTAGGGATTACCCATTGGAAAGAAGAATTAAGAGTTTTCCAGGTATGACCGATTGTAGTAATGATATATGAAAAATCATCAGTAACCGGAGTCACAACGTTTGCAGGGTCTTGACCTTCTATTTTTGCAGTTGACCAACCATAATTTGTACGAATACCATTTACCATATAAGGAACTTTTCCGCCCATCCCATCATCGACCATTGCAGAATACTTGCCAAACAATAAGCTCCAGTCAACTGGGTCTAAGTCCGATTTTGCTCTGGTTGCTAATGTATAATAACCGAATGTTTTGTCTGGGAAAGAACTTTTACCGATATCTTCAGTTTCAACTTCGGATCCATCTAAATTTGCATAGGAAAAGTAAAAATCACCGCTTATTAAATCTTCAATACGAATTTGATAAAAATCACCGTTTACATTACGAATAACGAAAAGCTTAGTACCGGTAATCTGATGAGTACTCATATTATACGAGCCCCAACCGAAATCACCATCTTGTTCGAATCCGTTCAAGCCGCAATTAAAAGCTCCAACTGCCCAAGTATCATCAGAATTCGACCATTCTCTGAAAGCAGCTTCATTATTATCAATATCAGTAGTATCGATTGGATTTCCGAAATCTTCAACTGTTTTGCCAACAACTTCCCATAGTTTACATCCGGCACCTGAATTAATTAAAATTGAGGCATTTTGTCCGGGACAAACAATAGCGAGGTCCCAGGAAGTAATAGGATTTTCTTTTGTAGCATCATCTGCCAAATTATAAGTAACATAATTTGCATAGGATTTGCCTGTAGCAACTTTCACTTCTGTAGTTTCAGCACTTAAAGTATTAACTGCAACAATTGCAATTAAAATCAAAATAGTATTAATGAATTTCATAATTATTCCTAGTATTTTAAAATCTAAAATTTAGTTTTCAACATCTTGTAAACTCAAAATTAATTAAAAGTTTCCAATAAACCAAAAAAAACATAAACTTTTTTTCAAGCTAAAGTTTCTATATTGCTGAGCAGGAATAAGTAAAAAGTGAAAGTGAAAGTGAAAGGGGACGAAGTCGCTGTCATTTCCTGCTTGTCCCGGAATCTATGTATTTTCCCACCTGTTTTTTTACAAGGGGCTAGGGGGTTTTTGAATTCAACCACCCCGTCTCCCGATTTCATCGGGAGACACCCCTCCAAAGGAGGGGAATTATTCGTTCCCTCTCTTTGAGGTGGCTAGGGGTTATTCTACTGGGATTACTCCCCGCAGGTTTTTACCCGTGGTTACTCTTCTTGAACCACTTCGTGGTTCTGGCAGTAGAGACAATTCATGAATTGTC
>MHAC01000079.1:0-1589 GCA_001804565.1 Ignavibacteria bacterium GWF2_33_9
TAATAAATAATCCTAATGATAAGCCACTCTATTCGTTTACAAAATTCTTCAAATTACTAAGATTTAATAAAAATGATGAAATTTTCACTGGAGAAGCGACAATTAAATATTTCTCAAACCAATGGCATACAGTGGGTGTTAATGAAAATAAGGAAATAAATCAGCCAATCTTCCCCAACCCGGCAACGGAATATATTGCCTTGAATGTTCCCCCTCTTGAAAAGAGGGGGTTAGGGGGTGTTCTACAGCAAATCCGAATTTTCGATATTTTTGGGAATGAAATGCATCCACCCCGCCCTTCGGGCACCCCTCAAGAGGGAAATATAAGGATTGACATTTCTGCCTTGCAGGCAGGAGTGTATTTTGTGAGGATTGGGATTGAGAAACCGATGAAATTTGTGGTAGTGAGGTAAGGTGGAGACAAAATTAGAATATATCTTGACACATTCATATAAGAAAGATAGTATTTCCTATATAAAGGAAAATCCCAGAGAATTCGAAGAACTTATACAGTTAGCACTTTCCGACAAGCAACCATACTCATGGCGGGCTGCATGGCTTATGGAAAATTGCATTGATGTGAATGATAATAGAATCCAAAAATATGTAGATAAGATTATTGAAATACTTCCCGAAAGACAAGATGGACATTCGAGGGGATTGATGATGATTCTCCAAAAAATGGAAATAAATGAAGATTTTGAGGGAAAACTCTTCGATACGTGCATCAGCATTTGGGAACAAATAGGAAAACAACCTTCAATCCGGATAAGTGCATTCAAACTTATTCTCAAAATTATGAGAAAGCATCCGGAACTTTCGAATGAGGTTGACTTTTTAATTCAACCTCATTTTATGAATACACTTTCAGCCGGAATAAAACATTCTGTGAAAATATTAATTCAGGACTTCAAAAAAGAATTGCTATAGATTGATTCCTTGTGGGCAATCAGATTTTCGACACATTAAGCCAATTATGTATTAAAATTTCTCCAAAATCTGTAATATAGGATTCGGGATGGAATTGCACGCCAAAGATCGGCAAATCTATATGTTCTAACGACATTATTGTTCCTTCATTATCGAGCGAAGTTATTTTCAGACAATCGGGAAAACTATTTGCATCTAAAGCCCAGGAATGATAACGCCCGGCAATTAAGGTTTGGTTATGGGACAAATCTTGAAAAAGTATTGAATCAGCAATAATTTCAATCTGACTTTGGGAGCCATGATGCACTTTGCTTAACTGCACATTTTTACCACCAAAAAATTCGCCTATTACCTGATGACCTAGGCAAACTCCCAGAATTTTCCTCTTTTTATGATTTTCTTCTAAAAATTCGAATAAACTCTTATAATCTGATGGATTACCGGGTCCCGGAGAAATTACAATCCCATCAAATTCCTCAACGTCAAGTCCGGAAATTTCGGAATTTTTCAGCAGAGTGATTTTGCAGCCATTTTCCTCGATAATCTGGACTAAATTATATGTAAAGGAATCATTATTATCAATTAATAATATATTTTGCACAAATTTCCCTTGAAAGTTATACAAAATTAGATAAGTTCGTCAGATAATTTAATAAAAT
>MHAC01000079.1:1600-1951 GCA_001804565.1 Ignavibacteria bacterium GWF2_33_9
AATTGCAAATATTGGAGTAAATCAGATATTCGAAACAAAATGAACGATTTAGGGCAGAATCGCATACCTTTTTTGTTCATCATAAATTATAATATCTCCGAAGCAGTTTTAGTGGAACTGAAAGAAATTAATCCTGATGAAATCAAATATAATTTTGAGAATATCTCTAATATTAAATTGCAAAATAAACTAAACGAAAATTTGCAATATAATGTAATTCCATTTGCCAAGCAGAAGTATTTATCCGGCTTTAATAAAGTAATGGACCATATTAAATTCGGCAACACGTATTTGCTGAATCTTACATTTCCTTCTCAATTAATAACTGAAAACACGCTGGCTGATTATTAC
>MHAC01000079.1:1975-12257 GCA_001804565.1 Ignavibacteria bacterium GWF2_33_9
GATAAATTTACTTGCTTTTCGCCGGAGCCTTTTGTGAAAATTGAAGGAAATAAGATTTCTGCATTTCCGATGAAAGGAACAATTTCGACAGAAATACACAATGCAAAAGAAATCCTTTTGAATGATGAAAAGGAGATTGCCGAACACTATACAATCGTGGATTTGCTCAGGAATGACTTATCACAGGTTGCAAAACATGTTCGAGTGGAATCTTTCAGATATTTCGAAGAAATTAATACGAAAAAAGGGAAGATACTCCAAACCAGCAGTAAAATTACCGGGAAATTGCAGAATAACTGGAATGAAGAAATCGGCTCAATCATCCTGAAATTACTCCCTGCCGGAAGTGTGACCGGTGCTCCGAAGGCAAAGACTCTTGAAATAATCGAATCTACCGAGCAATACGACAGAGGATATTATACAGGAATTGCCGGAATATATGACGGGAAAAATTTAAATAGCTGTGTGCTTATTCGCTTCATCGAGAAAAATGAAAATGGTTTGCAATTCAAATCCGGTGGAGGTATAACTTCGATGAGCAGTTCGAATAGTGAATATAATGAATTAATCGAGAAAATTTATGTTCCCACTTTTTGAAACGATATTGCTTCAAAATTCCAAATTGCACAATCCGGAATTCCATCTGGAGAGGATTTCATCATCAAGAAAAAAATTATGGAACAAAAAAGATACTGCCGATATTCAAAAAATATTTTCGGAATTTGATCCAAAACTAGTTGAAAATTACCAATCTGAAAAAAAATATAAATTCAAATTATCTTACGATGAGAAAAATGCTGAATATTCTGTTCAACTCTATAAAACAAGAAAGATTAATCGGCTTATTGCTCTGAATGCCGATGAGATTGAATATTCACTGAAATATACTAATAGGTTATTTTTTGAAAATTTATTATTTAATAATGATATATCTATAAATACCGAATTAATCATTATCCAAAAAGGATTTGCAACTGATGCTACTTACGCAAATTTAGTATTCGAATTAGACGGAGAATTTTTTACACCGACTAATTATATTCTGCCTGGCACAAAAAGAGCAAAGTATTTGAAAGAAAAAGTTATTACTGAAAGGGAGATTAGAGCAGGTGAAATTAATAATTTCGAGAAAATTCACTTAATTAATGCAATGTTGAATTTGGGTGAAATTACAATAAATTCACCTTTTAATATTCCTAAATAGTAATATGTATTATTAAATAATAAAAGTAAAAGCAATGGAACAAACAAAATTTACATTCTGGAAAAAAGTTGACTTAACTTTCGACCAGGCAATAGAAAGAGCAACAGAAGAGTTGCAGAAAGAAGGATTTGGTATTATCACGCAGGTGGACATAACCGGCACAATGAAAAACAAACTTGGAATAGACTTCAAACCCTACAGAATCCTTGGTGCTTGCAATCCGGGTTATGCCCATAAAGTTTTATCGCAAGAAGAACAAATTGGAGTTCTGCTGCCATGCAATTTTGTGGTATATGTTAATGATGCACAGGAAACAATTGTTGCCGCAGTGAATCCACTGGAAACGATGAAAGCAGTAGATAATCCAAATTTGGCGGATATAGCATTGCAAGTTCAGGAAAAAATTAAAAATGCACTAGCTGGGATATAATAAAAAACTTATATCAGGCCATCCTGTGCAAAGCTATAAAAAGTATTGCCGGCAATAATTAAATGGTCCAGAACCTGAATTTTCATAATTTCCCCCACTTCCACAAGCCTTCGGGTAATTGCTTTGTCTTCATTTGAGGGAGAAGGATTACCTGAAGGATGATTATGCAGGACAATAATTGCAGCAGCAGATTCAATTATAGCCGCACGGAACACTTCTCTTGGATGTACAATTGATGCATTTATCGTTCCGTTACTAATATTCACCCTCTTGATAATTTGATTAGAGGAATTTAGCAGCAAAGCGAAAAATTTCTCCGTCCTTTCAGCATGAAATTCCGGAATAAAGAATTGTGCAATTTCTTCCGGTGAACGAAACATTTTCAGTTCACCAAAGGAACGAATTTTGGTACGTTTGGCAAATTCCAGTGTTGCCGCTATGGAAATAGATTTCGCTTCACCAATCCCTTTCACTGTTCTTAAAGTAGCAGCATCCAAATTCACAAGCTTGGATATATCATTCTCCGCCAATTCCATAAGTTCTTTGGATAAATCTATTGCAGATTTACCTTTGGTACCGTTATTTATGATTATCGCAAGGAGTTCCGAATCTGAAAGTGCTTCAGGACCTCGTTTCATCATTTTTTCACGGGGACGGTCGTCAGGATTCCACTCTTTAATGGGTTTCTGCATTTTGCACCTATTTCTTCGATTTTGCGTATTTTTGTAACTGATAAATAATCAAATTACGAAAAAATATTAAATTTTTTGATATTAAAGAATAAGATTTAGCATGATAGAATTACTCATATTCCATTTTCACATTTTAGTGGCACTTTTCGCCTTCACCAAAAACTGGCAGAAATCATCACTCAAAGATGGATTTCAGGCATTGGGATTAATCGCTTTGATTTTTGCAATCGGCTGGGCTCTCACAGGTTCACTTGCCTATGCAATTTGGCCCAAAGAATGGAATACGGTATTTTTCACTCATTCAACCTTATCCCTGATTATGCTCACAATTCCGGAATGCTTTTTCTTTTACTATTTCTTCTTCCAGGATGACGCACCTAAGCAAGAAATTCCGAACGAATCATAGCTGAAACCTCCTCCATTTTTAGTCCACGTGAACCTTTTACAAGAATTGCAATATTGCCTTGCAATTTTTCCTTTTGCAAATTCCTGATTTCATCTTTTAAGAAGTCGAAGAGCATTTCTTTGGATTCAAAATGGCGAATACCTGAAATTTTCGCAATATCGAAAGCTTTAGCATAATCATCTCCGAATAAGCAAATTTCATCTGCCTTAAGGGCAGCTTGTTTCAGTATTTCTACATGTTCTGAAACTGAATTTACACCTTGTTCCCGCATATCACCGAGAATAGCAAATTTCTTTGACTGATTTGTAATTTTGCTGAGTGTATCCAGTGCAAGTATTGTTGAATCAGGATTTGCATTATATGTATCATTCAGCAATGTAATTCCATTTTTGGCTTCGATGGACATTCTTGCATAATCTGAACTTGTATCCGGCAAATACGATTCAAGAGCTTTTTTGATATTTTCATTGCTAATTCCGAATTTTACGGCAATTGCAGCAGCTGCAAGAGAATTATACACAAAGTTCAATCCTTTTGCTTGCAAAGTTACATCAAAACTAAATGTTCTATCGAAAAATGTAATATGCGAAGTGAAATCATCATCAAAGAGGACTTTTGCATTCAAATCATATCTCAGGTCCTCGGACATTCCAAAAGTGAATTTATTGTCCAGAATCATTGTATAATTCCTCAGCCTTTCATCATCCATATTCACAAAAGACATTGCTTCATTTTTCTTGAGAAAAGCAAAGAGTGAGGTTTCCTCGACTTCAACCCCGTCCAAATCCAAAAAACCCTCCAGATGTTCTTTGCCGATATTTGTGATAATACCATGAGTAGGATTCGACATTTCGGAAAGAAGGATAATTTCGCCAAATTCATTTGTACCGATTTCCAAAACGACTTTTTCCTGTGTGCCGTCCAATTGAAAAAGCATCATAGGAACGCCGATTTGATTATTGAAATTTTTATAAGTTTTGAGAATTTTATATTCAGTTTCAAGAACAAGTGAAATTAATTCTTTTGTAGTAGTTTTTCCGTTCGAGCCAGCTATGGCAATGATATCCGGATCGAATCTCATCCTGTGGAAATTCGCCAATTTCCCAAGTGCATTCATTGTATTTTCTATTGCAATGGTATTATTTCCTTCTAAAGAAGATTTATTTTGTTCAAACCAATACTTCGAAACTATGCACAGACCGGCACCTTTTTCGAAGGATTCAAGAACATTATTATGAGCATCAAAATTTTCACCTTTGATAGCAACAAAAATTGAGTTTGGAGTGATTGTACGGGAATCTATGGAAACTGAGCGAGTTTCGAAATCATTCACAAAATGACAATTGTCCGCACCAAAAATAGCAATGAGTTCATTGCTGCTGAATTTTACATTATTTTCAATCATATAACACTTAGGTTAAATACGTGTATCCGTAAAGACCGGAACGATAAATAATTAAATACTGCTTTCCTTCTTCTGCGGAGATTTTTCCGTCTTTCACAGCCTTGGAAACCCATTGTTCCATATCCTTCACCAATTTCTTAGGATTATACTGAACATAATCCAAAACGTCAGCAACTGTTTCTCCGTCAATTACTTGCTGAATTTCATATCCCTTTTCATTTAGACTAATATGTACAGCATTTGTATCACCGAAAAGATTGTGTAAATCGCCAAGAATTTCCTGGTAAGCACCAATCAGAAACACACCCATATATAGCGGTTTTGAGTCGCTAAAATCAGGCAGCGGTATAAATGACCTGAAATTTCCCTGCCAAATAAAATTATCAATTTTTCCATCGCTGTCGCAAGTAATATCCTGAATTGTAACATTTCTTTTAGGATGTTCATTCAGTCTGTGAATTGGAACAATTGGGAAAATTTGGTCAATAGCCCATGAATCCGGTAAAGACTGGAACAATGAGAAATTGCAGAAATACTTGTCAGAAAGCATTTTGGGTAATGCTTTAAATTCTTCAGGCACATGTCTTGAATTTTTAGTTAGATCATTCACTTCCTTAGCAATTGTCCAGAAGAGGCTCTCCATGAGTGCTCGTGTTTTCAGGTCAAGAATTCCATGCGAGAATAGTTCGATTGTTTCCTCACGAATTTGTTGCGAGTCATGCCAGCTTTCCAGCATATTAGAAGGAGTGAGTGACTGCAAAATGGAATATAATTCTTTGATGAACTCATGTTCTTCTTCACCAGGTTGTTCTGAGTCTTTCCATTCAGGCAATGAAGTTCGTTCCAATACATCAAAGATAAGCACAGAATGATGTGCTGTTAGGGATCGACCTGATTCAGTAATCAGATTAGGATGCTTCATTTCATTTTTATCAGCAGCTTCCTGCAATGAAAAAATTGCATCATTCAAATATTCCTGTACTGAATAGTTGATACTCGAGGGATTGGATGAACGAGAGCCGTCATAATCCACACCCAAACCACCGCCAATATCCACAAACTGAATATTGCAGCCGTTCTTGGATAACTGCACGTAAAATTGAGATGCTTCACGAATCGCATTTTTGATTTTTCTGATATTTGTTACCTGCGAACCAATATGGAAATGCACTAAAACAATATTCTCCAGCAAATTATTTTTTTCGGCAAATTCGATTGCTTCAATTAATTCCACAGAATTCAATCCGAATTTGCTTTGGTCTCCACCGGATTCTTCCCATTTGCCGCTTCCTGAATTAGATAATTTAACACGAATACCTATAGCAGGTTCAATATTATGTTTTTTGGAAATTTTAGAGATTAATTTAAGTTCATTCAGTTTTTCAACGACTATAATTACGTTCTTACCCATTTTGCGGGCTAATAGTGCTAGTTCAATGAAAGGTTCATCTTTATAACCATTGCAAATAATCAAAGCATCAGGATTTGAAGAAAGTGCCAAAATTGCCTGCAATTCCGGTTTTGAGCCGGCTTCCAATCCAATATTGAATTTTGTGCCATAACGCAAAATTTCTTCAACTACCGGCAAAGATTGGTTTACTTTTATTGGATAAACAGAATAATATTTACCTTCAAAATTATATTCGGCAGCAGAATTATTAAAACTCCTCACGAGTGTTTCAATTCTGTCGTCCAAAATATCAGGAAATCGAAGTAAAACCGGCATAGAAACATCTCGCACCATAAGCTCATCCAAAATTTCCTTTAAATCAACTTTGTTTGCACCAGCCCTGGGAGAGACTGTCATGTTCCCTTTATTGTTTATTCCAAAATATCCCGAACCCCATCCGGATACATTGTAAATTTCATTTGAATCATCAATTGACCATTTTCTCATTAAGTATCCCGAAAATTCATTTTAAAAAAAATCAAAATTATAAATAAAATGTATATAAGTCAAAAAGTTTTTTTAATTTTGTGTGAAATTAAGAATTTTTTTTCGATAAACATATTCAAGGTAACAAAAATGGCAAGAAGTTATAATCACGTAGTATTAGTTGGCAATCTGGGACGTGATCCCGATTTGCGCTCAACTCCTTCAGGTAAAAGTGTTTGTTCTTTTTCATTAGCAACAACTAAAAGATCCAAAGATTCAACAGGCAACTATGTTGATTATACAGATTGGCATAAAATTGAATTTTGGGGTGTTCAAGCAGAAAGTGCTGCCAAATTTCTCGTAAAAGGAAAGACTGTCCTTATTGAAGGAGAAATTAAAAATGACAATTACGAAAAAGATGGAGTAAAGCATTATGGATATAAAGTTTGGGGTTCAAATTTTATAATGATGGATAATAAACCATCAGGAGAATATGCTGCAGAAAGTAATTCATCTTCGATTAATGATAGTGTTGCTGATAAAATTGACGATATGGATGACGACGATGATTTGCCATTCTAAGGTTGGCAATACATGAAGTATTTAATTTTATTCGACATAGACGGAACTTTATTGAAAATGAAAAGGGGCTTTGCAGCCCCAATTTTCTTTGATGTCATAAAGAATGTTTTAAATTTCGACTTGGACGATTCGATCCATATTGATTTTGCAGGAAGAACCGATTATGGAATCATATCTCATATACTCAAATCAGTAAATGCCGACCCGGCACTTTACAATGAATATTACGAAAAAATCTATTTGGAAATTCACAAAGAATTTAAGGAAAAACTTGATGATGATTCCCTTTACGTCCTTGATGGTGTGAGGAATTTGCTGAAATTGTTAGCTGCAAACGATTCATTTATTCTCGGGATTGTAACAGGTAATTTCCGTAAAAATGCTTTGCTTAAATTGGAAAATTGCGGATTGGACAGCTATTTCAAGTGCGGTGCTTATGGTGATTTTTCACTTAATCGTAAGAAATTGCCACTTATTGCTATGGAGCAATCAACTCAATTATGTGGATTTACTCCCGATAGCCAGAAGACTTTAGTAATTGGGGATACTCATCGGGACATTGAGTCGGCTACGTATAACAACATGAAATCTATGGGGGTTGCAACAGGTACTTACTCATACGAAGAACTCGTCAAATATAATCCTGATTTAATTTTCGAAAATTTTTCCGATTATCTGTCAGTTTATTCGTCTATTAATAAATTATTTAACATTTGAATATGGCCAGAAAAGAAATAATTATTGCAATTGACGGACCTGCCGGTTCAGGAAAATCCACTACAGCACGTTTTGTTGCAAATAAGTTGAATTATATTTATATAGATACAGGAGCAATGTATCGCACTGTAGCTCTTGCATGGCTCCGAAGCGGACTTAATTTTCTTGAAAAGGAAATTGAAACTTTACTCCCAAATCTGCACATTGAAATGCAGCAAGGTGAAGCAGGGCAAATCGTTTTACTAAACGGAGAAGATGTAAGTGCCGAAATTCGTAAACCTGAAGTTACTAAATACTCCAGCTCGATTAGCGCTTTTGGTTCAGTAAGGGAAAAACTCGTTGCTCAGCAGCGTGAAATGGGTGTAAATGGCGGCGTGGTTATGGATGGCAGGGATATTGGAACTGTTGTTTTCCCAGATGCAGAATTGAAGATTTTCCTGATTGCTTCTGTTAAAACAAGAGCTGAACGCAGGCAAAAGGAATTGATGGCAAAAGGTCACGATGAAAGTTTGGAATCCATTATTAATGCAATGCAGGAAAGGGACAAAAATGATTCTTCACGTGAGATTAGTCCCTTACGTAAAGCAGAGGATGCTATTGAACTCGATACATCCGATATGACAATTGAACAGCAATGTGATTTTGTGATTTCGAAGGCTTCGGAAATTCTGAAATATATTTAAATTTAATATAAAATTATGAAAATTCATGGATGGGGAAATTTCCCTTTCGTTGACTCAGAAGTTAAATATTCATCTGATTATTCAAAAATTCAGGATTATATTCTGAAGCAAAATCAAGTTATTCCTTCAGGTTTATTCCGTAGTTATGGCGATTCTGCATTGGCAGAGCATACTTTTTCTTCTTTGCGATTGAAAAGATTTCTCAAATTTGACTTAGAGAATGGTGTTTTAGCAACAGAAGCAGGTGTTTCGTTTGCTGAAATTAACGAAGTTACTATCCCGCAAGGTTGGTTTCTTCCGGTTACTCCCGGGACAAAATTCGTAACGGTTGGAGGTGCAATTGCTTCTGATGTGCATGGCAAAAATCATCATAAAAGCGGCACTTTTGGTGAATTTGTAAACCGGTTCAAGTTAATGCTTTCTGATGGCTCAATTTTGAATTGCTCAAAATTGGAAAATCCGGAATTATATCACGCAACAATTGGTGGAATGGGGCTAACAGGTATCATTCTCGAAGCGGAATTCAATCTGCAAAAAATCCGAACTTCTGTAATAGAGCAAAAGACTCTGAAAATCCGCAATTTAGATGAATTACTGGCAAAATTTGAAGAATTTTCTGATTTCACTTATTCAGTTTCTTGGTTCGATACTTCAGCTCACGGCAAAAATGCAGGCAGAGCATTGCTTTACCTTGGTGAACACAGCAAATCAAATGAATTTAATTTGGATTATAAATCGAAAGGAAAATTAATTGATTTACCTTTCAATTTTCCGAATTTCTCGACTAATTCTGCTTTTTTGAACCTTGCAAATAAAGCCTATTTTGCAAAGGAATTTAAGCGGGAAAAGAACTTTACTACTAATTTCGATACTTTCTATTATCCGCTGGATGCAATTCATAATTGGAACCGAGTTTACGGTAAAAGAGGTTTTGCCCAATATCAGTTTGTGATTCCATTCGAAAATGCGGCCGAAAATCTAAAAAAAGTGCTTTCAGTAATTGAAAAATATGGTCAAACTTCTTTTGTAACTGTATTGAAAGTTTTTGGCGAAAGTAATGAAAATTACCTTTCTTTCCCGAAAAAAGGCTATACTTTAGCAATGGATTTTCCGATTTCACGCAAATCTTTGGAAATGTTTGACATGCTTGACAAAATTATTGCTTCTGCTGACGGCAGACTCTATCTTACAAAAGATTCACGTATGTCGGCAGAATTCTTCCAGGCAGGTTATCCTAATTTGTACAAATTCCGTGAAATTAAATCGAAATATGACCCGAATAATAAATTCAACTCTCTGCAATCTATAAGACTTGGTATATAAAATGGAAAAGAATAAAACATGTTTAATTTTAGGGGCAACCTCCGGTATTGCTGAAGCAATTGCTATAGAATTTGCAAAAAATAACTTTGACTTAATTCTCACCGGAAGAAATTCTGATGAATTAAATAAAATTGAACAAGATTTCAAAATTCGCTATAATGCAAACTGCTCTGCGCATCATCTGGAAATTACAGATTTGGAATCACATCGTACATTTTTGGAAAATTTGCAAATCTTGCCGGACGTAATTGTCTTTGCAATTGGATACTTAGGCGAACAGAAATCTTCCGAAGCACATTACGATGAAGCCAGGAAAGTGATAGATATAAATTTCACTTATCCAATGAATTTGCTGAATCATTTTGCAAATGAATTTGAGAAGAGGAAAAGCGGAACAATAATCGGAATAAGTTCTGTTGCCGGGGACAGAGGCCGCAAAGCGAATTATATTTATGGTTCAGCCAAAGCAGCACTTTCTGCATATTTATCCGGATTGAGGAATCGTCTGTCAGGGTCACATGTGGAAGTAATCACGATTAAACCGGGATTTGTTCGCACAAAAATGACCGAACATCTCGAGACGCCTGGGAGATTCACAACAGAACCGCAAGAAGTCGCAAAGGACACTTGGAAAGGTTTTGCTAAGAAAAAAGATGTAATTTACTCTAAAAAGATTTACCGTTACCTGCTCTTCGTGATAAAACACATACCGGAAAAGATTTTTAAAAAACTGAGTATATAAAATCAATGATTCAATGATGGTTTATCAGCATTGCTTCATCAAGGTTTTTACCGGGGGAACCCCAATTCCATCCAAAAATAAATGGAGCTGTACCTCTATAAATCAATGAAATATATTGACTTGAGGGCAAGAAGGAATTTAGTTTTGGCGGATCAATAATATTTTGTGAAAATAAGGGAATAACCAAAATAATCACAAAAAGTGATGAAATTATAGTTTTCA
>MHAC01000080.1:0-8138 GCA_001804565.1 Ignavibacteria bacterium GWF2_33_9
TAGGGTGCAGGAAATTTGCAATAAAAAAAGCCCCGATAAAAAATCGGAGCTTTTGCGGAGGATGAGAGACTCGAACTCCCACAGGGTCGCCCCCGGCGGTTTTCAAGACCGCTGCAATACCATTATGCGAATCCTCCTAATGATATTCCATTTTCCCAAAAAATAGGAATACAAAATTACGAAGATTTACATTATTGACAAAATAACAAATTGATTTTTTGCATTATTTAGCCTTAACTTCAGGCAAATCTTCCCAGCGAGTTGTGAAGTGCGAAGAGAGTTTTTCCCTTTTCATAGCCCATTTACGGTTTTCTTTCATACCGGTTGCAGCAAAGTAAAGTGACTCTCTGCCGAATTTTTTATTCACTTGGTCCATCAGCTCTGTTACTGCAATTTTATTCAATCTATTAGGCGGGTCGAAGAGCGACACTTGCACTCGGGAAGTGGGGATGAAGTCCTGCAGTAACACACCGACCTTTTGATAATAATAACCGTCACGGAATATTTTCTCTAATGCCCTAATTGCAAAAGGAAGCATTTCATTTGTAGCATTTATTGGATAGGGAAATCGTGCTTCTGCGGAATTATAGTACTGTGGCGAATTTTTGAAGGGATTTGTGCGAATGAAAACAGTAATAGAATTGCATGCTGACTTCTGCGAACGCATTTTCTCGGAAGCACGAGCCACGAAGTAAGACACGGCTTCTTTTACTTCATTGAATTCTGTTAGATATTCACCAAAAGAGCGTGACGACACAATAGATTTCTTTGCCGGGGGAGTGTTTTCGATTTCTATGCAAGGAATTCCGTTAAGTTCATATACTGTCCGTAATCCCACAACTGTCATCCTTTTCTTAATCCATTTCTTTTCCATTTGAGCTAAATCATAGGCAGTTTCTATATTGCTGCGATGCAAAAGTGCGGAATATTGCCTGCCAACACCCCAAATATCTTCCACAGGAACCATTTTCAGGAATTGATTTATATCATCATATTCGAAAAGATTCAGCACCCCATTGAATTCCGGTTTCTTCTTTGCTAACCTGTTAGCAAGTTTAGCGAGCGTCTTGGTAGGTCCCATACCAACCGATACAGGAAGCCCCAGCCATTGCTTTACGGTGCTTCGTATTTTACGCAAATATTCAGTTTGCTTATTTTCCTCGATTCCGTTAATTTTCAGGAATGCTTCATCAATTGAGTAAATTTCCACTTCAGGCGAAAAAGTTTCCAAAGTCATCATTACCCGAGCAGACAAATCTCCATAAAGAGTGTAATTGGAAGAAAAAACATTAATTTTATGCTGCTTCACAAGTTTTTCAATTTTGAAGAAAGGTTCACCCATCATAATTCCGAGTGCTTTCACTTCCTCGCTGCGTGCGATGACAACTCCGTCATTATTAGATAAGCACACAATAGGTTTTCCGTTCAGACGTGGATTGAAAACTCTTTCGCAAGAAGCGTAAAAGTTATTGCAGTCCACAATCGCTATTTTCTGTGTTCCTTTCATTCAGATATTGAAGTGAAAAATTAAGTTAAAACAAAATTAAAGAATTATTTTCACCTCAAGTGAAATTTTCGGGCAATTTTTTATTAATTTACATATTATTAAAAACTATTGAAGAAAAATTTTGAGCAATAAATTTTACATATACGGACGAAAGCCGATTCAGGCTGCTTTCAAAGCAGAAAGCAATATTTCCAAGATTTTTATTCTTTTTGGTACAAAGGGAGAAGAAATTGACAGTATTTTTTCCTATGCAAGGAAGAATAATATTCCACTAACAACTTATGATAAGGGAAAATTCCAAAATTTGCTGATATCTGCAGGTTTGGAAAAGGAAAATCATCAGGGGGTGATAGCACTTCGTGAAATTGGTATGTCTTTGCCAATTCAGCAATTAGTTGATGAAGCATATTACAAATCAGAAAAGCCTGTGCTTGTCCTCCTAGATGAAATACAGGATCCTCATAATCTTGGTTCAATTGCTCGTAGTGCAGAATCTGCAGGATGTGCCGGATTGATTTTGCCTGACAGTAAAAGTTCACCTGTTACACCTGTTGCTTTTAAAACATCTGCCGGAGCTTTGGAGTATCTTCCATATTCAACTGTAAAAAGTATTTCCAATACGGTGAAGTATCTCAAAGATAATGGTTTTTGGGTGATTGGCACATCTTCAGAAGCGGAAAAGGTTTATACCGATAATATTTACGATGTGCCTATAGTACTGGTTATCGGGAATGAAGGAAAAGGTATCAGGTCGTATTTGCAGAAGGAGTGTGACATTATGGTGAAAATACCTACTTATGGACGTACCGAGTCGCTAAACGCATCTGTTTCTGCCGGAATTATTCTCTTTGAAATTATGCGTCAGAAGAATATATCAAATTAATTTATAAAAGTTTAGAAACCTTTTTTTATATATTTCGTAATTTTATTTTGTGTTTTTCTAATTTTTTAAAGAGGATATTGAAATGGAAAATGCTAATCACAATGATGTAAAAACTAAAATTTCAAAGAAGAAGTATAGTAATTCTTCTTCATGCGGTGGTGGGGCTGTTTATGGACTAGGTATTATTGGTGCTTTGTTTTATTTCCTTTCTACTGCTTCAACTTTTTGGATTGGAGTTCTCGGTGTACTTAAGGCAATAGTATGGCCTGCAATTTTTGTCTATGAAATTTTTAAGTACTTGCAAATTTAATTTGTTTCATTAAAAAGGAATAATTATGAAAACAAAAAGACTCATTATTGCTACTTTTTTCGGTATAGTTTTTGGTTTCGTATGTTACTACTTCGCTAGCAGTGGTGGAGGTGATATTTCAACAATGTTGGCAATTAACATTATTCTTGGACGAACAATGATTGGTTTTGCAATAGGCATTAGTTCATTTAAGATCAAGCATTGGTCACTCCACGGTGCAGTGATGGGTTTAATTTTCGGACTACCATCGGCTTTTGGTGCAGTATTAGGACCAGAACAACCAAATTTCCCTCATTCAATGATGTTTACGTGGACTTTAGTAATGGGTATTATCTACGGATTTTTAATTGAATTAATTACAACTGTAGTCTTCCGTGCCCGTCAGGAGTAAATATTATTTAAAAATTTTTAAGGAAAGAGTGCAAATTTTGTTAACTTATCTGTACTCTTTTTTTATTAAAACTCTAATTTATTATCACAGTCATTCGTCCATTATTTTAAAGTATTAATTTGATATCGTATAAATACTTGTTATACATTAATATTATGAGAGGAATAAAATGTCTCAGAAAAACATAGATTCAGTAATTGCACCTCCTCCAATACATTGGGTAGGAAATGGATTCAGAGTGCATAATTTTATCCCCGGAGATTCACGCCTTCCAATGCAAAGGATGACTCCTTTTGTTTTGCTTGACTATAATTCAGAATATGAATTTCCTGCTTCAGATACTCCCAGAGGAGTGGGTGTGCATCCGCATCGTGGTTTTGAAACTGTTACAATAGCATATAAAGGCAAAGTAGAGCATCATGATAGTAATGGCGGCGGAGGGATTATTGGTGAAGGAGACGTGCAGTGGATGACTGCTGCAAGTGGGATTCTGCACAAGGAATATCACGAAAAAAAATGGAGTAAAAATGGCGGAATATTTCAAATGGTACAGCTTTGGGTGAATTTGCCGGCAAGGGATAAAATGAGTGATCCTAAGTATCAGGCCATTACAAAAGAAGAAATGGGCAAAGTAGAATTGCAGAATAGTTTCGGGTTTATTGAAGTGATTGCAGGTGAGTATAATAGTGTGAGAGGACCGGCTTCTACTTTTACCCCAATTAATATGATGAATGCACATCTCAAAAAAGGCGGTAATGCAGATTTCAATTTCCCGGGTAATTATAATACTGCTTTACTTGTGATTAAAGGAAGTATTTTAGTAAATAATTCTGAAGAAGTGCAAACTGATAATTTTGTACTCTTCGAGAATAGTGGTGAAGATTTTACTATTCAGGCAAATGAAGATTCTATCGTTCTTGTTTTGAGTGGTGAACCAATTCATGAACCAATTGCTGCTTATGGTCCATTTGTGATGAATACTAAGCAGGAACTTATTCGGGCTTATGAAGATTTTAATTCGGGTAAATTTGGTTATCTGGAAGATTAGAATAAAATTCTACATAATTTAATAATCCTGACTCAAAAGTAAATGAGACTGGATGCCTTATTATCCAACACTTTATAATGAAACAACAAATTCAATTCGTTTAAGTAAAGTAATTCACCTGAGCGAATGGGCTCTGGCAAGAATTGAGCCGGTAAATTCAGTATCTAATTTCGAGAATGTTACGATTGTTGAAACTAATCCAAATCCATTTTCTGATATTGTTACGATTAAATTTACATTGCTAAAAAATAAACTAGTAACAATCGATGTAATGAATTATCTTGGTACAAAGTTGAATATCATTGCAAATGAAATGCTTTCAGGAGGGGATTACTCCTTCCAATTTGACGGCACTAATATACAAGCAGGTGTTTATTTCATAAATATTCGAACAGGAACTGAAAGCAAGGTATATAAATTAATAAAACTATAATCAAATTTAATTAATAAAATCAAAAAAAGGTGGGACTATCTCACCTTTTTTGCATTTGTAGTAAAAGAATCAAACAAGCAACGCAATCTTGTTACTCGAACCTCCCTCCAGAAGGGGAATTAAAGCTGATTTATATTTCAGCACTGCCCCCAGGGGTGTATTTTGTGAGAATTGGAGACGTGGTGCAGAAATTTTTTATTAATAGATAAGATTTTTATTGCTTTTGATTAATTTGCAATTAATTTTGATTTATTTAGATCAATTTAATTATAAATGCATTATGAGAACAAAACTGATATTTTTATTTATATTATTTCAATTACTTGGATTAATATCTTTCGCTCAGAAATTGGAAGTTATTAAGTACGAATTACCCTTATTATTGAGTGATAGTGAAGGAAACGATAATTCCAAAATTGCTGATGATATAATCACTGTGAAATATAAAATTACTCCAAAATTTACAGACATTGGAATTGTAAAAATTGGTGAAGAAGTTACGAAAGATTTTATTGTAGAATTTCTGGGAGGGCAACCCTACAGCATGAGTGAACTTTCCTTAAAGAGTTACAAAGAAAATTTGACTTCTCATGGATTTGATTTAAATTATTCATTTGATATCAATGAACTCATGCAACCTGGAGAAAAAAGGCAATTTACTGTAACATTCAAAGCCACTAAACCCGGAACCTTCCAGGATTCTATTGGGTGTGGGGATTCGTGTTTTTACTTTTATCATGCATTTGTTAGGGCGACTGCAGGTAGTCCAAAAATACATGTAAGTGATTTCAATTTTGGAATGATAGAAGTTGGCAAACAATATACAGGCTCTTGCAATATTACAAATAATGGTTTATATCCTCTTACTATAACAGGTTACAAGAATAACACACAAACAGTTTTTACAAATTCAGTAGATTTTTTACAATTATCAAAAGAAACTCCTTTGATAATTAATGAAAATGAAACTTTGTACTTTAATGTTACTTTTCAGCCAGATGTTGCAAAATTTTATCTTGATTCAATTGTGTTTGAAAGTGATGCCGGAGATGAAGATGATCCTGTGTGTTATTTGAACGGACTTGGAGGAGCAAATTCAGTCGCTGAAAATGAGATAAACAATTTTAATATACTTATAACTCCTAATCCAGTCATGGATTATATTACTGTTGATTTGGGGAACACCACCGCAAACGGTGGTGTTGACAACGATTTGTCATTACTGCTAAGGCAGGCATCTATCCGCATTTTCGATATACTAGGGAATGGGGTGCTGACCACACCGTCACTTCGTGACAACTCTGCCAGAGAAGGACAATTTCGGATAAATGTATCATCACTGTCGCCAGGGGTGTATTTTGTGCGTATTGGGGACTTGGTGCAGAAATTTATGGTAGTGAGGTAAAATATGAAAAAATATCTTTTACTCTTGCTTTTAATTCCTTCTTTATTTGCTGTAGCACAGGATTGGCAATTATTTAATACTGATTATATTACGTATTATCGTCTTGCAAACTGCAATACAATATTCAATCAAAAAGTTGATAAAATATATGAATTTCAATTTAGAAAAGAAAAAATATCTGAAAATGACTTTTTGTTTACTTCTGAAAGAATAACACCTAAGAATAGCTCTGACAGCTGTTTATTAACAATTAGACAACAATATTATTCAAATGAAATTGGTGAAGATGGATTTTTAATAGATAAGTATAGCATTACGAATGATACGATTTACTGCTACAATGAAATATTTGGTGAATTAAGAAATGAGAACAATAATTATATTTTACCATTAAATATGGATAAGAATGATAGTTTGATATTTAATAAACACAAGATTAAGTTTGTTGAAACAAAACAAGTTGAAGTATTAGAAGGATTATATGACTCTGCAAAAGTCTATTTCATTGAAGATATGGAATACATTCAGCACACTTTTTCATATATAACATTAACTAAACATTTTGGGATTATTGATTATTTATATAATGAGAAATATAAGTTATACGGACTTAAAAAACTTGATAACAGCGAATCCTATGGATATATTCCCCAAAAGGGTGATATAAGTGATTTGATGAATATTAAAGTTGGAGATTTTAAAATTTGGGAAACATATTATTTCGAAATGGGAGAGGGGGACACAACATATTATTCTAAAGATGTATGCAATTCAATTACTTTTAGTAATGATTCCATAGTTATCGATTTTGTACGTACTCAATATGACGATGAAAAGCCTGTATGGATTTATTATATAAAAGAAACTTATGTGAAAACATTATGGGATAAGATGATCGGAAATCGTCAGAATACAATTCATTTCATTAATATTGCACCATCACATGGTGATTATAACAAAATGGGAATTTCAATTGTAGAAGGTGCCGGCTATATTGTATTTCAGGATTCAGATATGAATTCAACTAATAGCATGATTAAGTATACTGATGATGGCGAATACTTGATTGGTAATTGCGAAAGTTCGTATATAACTGATCACAACACGAGTAAAATTATCAGTTGCAGATTTGGTGAAGTATATTTATCAGCTGGTAGTGGATTTGGCGGATTTGTCACATCCCATTTAATTGGATATAAAAGTGAAAATATTCAATACGGTGAAATTCCAGATTTTTTATTAAGTGTTAATGAACCTAGCGCTAATACTATTTTACTATATCCTAATCCCACTACCTCCACAATTACACTGACGGGAGTGCCGGAAGGAGTAGCTGAGTGCAGGATTTTTGATGTGCTGAGCAATTGTGTTATCACCGTAGAGACAGTTCATGAATTATCTCTTCAACAGATTGATGTGTCTGCACTACCGTCGGGAGTGTATTTCCTGAGAGTGGGTTACCGGACAATGAAATTTATAAAAATATAGATTCCTGCTATCGCAGGAAAGACAATACAAAAAGGGGCTTACGCCCCTTTTTGTTGAAAAACTGAATTTTTAATTAAAATCAATTAGCTAAATAATTTACCACCACGGCGAATAATATCTTTAGCAATAACGATTTTTTGAATTTCATTTGTACCTTCGAAAATTCTATTAATACGTTCGTCACGATAGAAGCGTTCAATTGGCATTTCACGTGAATAACCCATACCTGCATGAATCTGCATTGCCAAATCTGCAATTTGATGCAATGATTCGGAAGCATAGAATTTTACAAAACCTGCCTGAGCCTGAGTCATTGTGCCTAAATCGTAAAGAGTAGCAGTTCTGTATAGCATTGATTCAAGTGCATAAATCATAGTAGCCATTTCGGAAAGCATAAATTCCACAGCTTGGAAGTTAGCGATTGGTTCACCGAATTGATAACGGTTTTTTGCATAATCAGTAGAAAGTTCAAGAAGTTCTTTCATTGCACCCAAACAAGCAGCACCAAGTCCTAAACGACCTGCATTCAGCACTTTCATTGCTATTGGGAATCCATGACCTTCACGACCAATCATATTTTCTTTCGGTACTTTTACATTTTCAAATTTTAAAGTAGAAGTTTTACTGCCACGGATACCCATTTTCTTTTCAGGTGCACCTGCGGAGAAACCTT
>MHAC01000080.1:8204-8374 GCA_001804565.1 Ignavibacteria bacterium GWF2_33_9
CAGCAAAAGGACCGTTTGTAATCCATTGTTTTTCGCCATTTAAAATCCAATAGTCACCATCTTCTTCGGCAACTGTTTTCAAATTGAAAGCATCGGAACCGGCACCTTGTTCAGTAAGACCAAAAGCACAGATTTTTTCACCTGATGTTAAGGAAGGTAAGTATTTTTGC
>MHAC01000080.1:8522-18727 GCA_001804565.1 Ignavibacteria bacterium GWF2_33_9
AAGACCCAATTCCCCAATTGTTTGGATAATCTCTTTTGGAATTTCTTCTTGTTCATCAATCTGAGCAGCTAAAGGTTTGAGATCATTAGTAACAAAATCTCTTACCATCTCACGGAGCATTTTTTGCTCTTCTGTAAAGGTTAATTCAAACATATTCTCATTTATTTAAGTTAATAAAAAATATCTAATTTAGCCAGTAGGCTTTACTTTTGGGATTCGATAAAGTTAAGGATACTTTCACCGCCATCCACACGAATAGTAGCACCGGTAATCCAGTAAAACTTTTCGTCAGCTAAAAGTGAAACAGCTTTTGCAACGTCCTGAGGAACAGTATTCCTTTGGAAAGGATTATGTTCACGTGCATGACGGAGCATACTTGCGAATCCGGGTATTTTAGCAGCAGCAGGAGTATCGGTAAGACCTGCCATAATAGCATTTGCAGTAATTCTATATGGTGCAAGTTCAACAGCGATTTGTCGGCAATATGCTTCCAAAGCGGCCTTTGCTGCAGAAACTGCTCCATAGCTGATGATGGCACGTTCTGAACCAATACTTGTCATAGCGAAAATTCTTGAATTTTCTGCTAGCAAACGTTCACGGAAAACGTCCTGTGTCCAGTAAATTAAGGAATTTGCCATCACATCCATGGTCATTTCAATTTGCTTTTTCTGCAACATTTCAGTGCTTTCGGTACTGAAAAAAGGACCAATAGCTCCAAACGCTAAAGAGTGAACCAAAACTCTCAATACATGCCTTGGATCTTGTTCGTGACGGGATTTAATATTTTCAATAATATTTTTTCTCTTCTCATCATCTGCAGCATTCACATTGTAAAATACTGCTTCAACACCAATGTGTTCTAAAATTGAGCGGAACTGTTCTGCTTTTTCCTTTCCTGCACCCATATCAAGATGTACACCATAGATATTATAGCCAAGCTTAGCTAATTCCAGGGCAACTTCCTTGCCGAAACCACTAGATACTCCCAATACCAATGCCCAAAGTTTTCTGTCCGCTATTGTATTTTCTTTCATTTTGCCTAAATTTTAAGTTAATTTCAATTAAAAGTATTCAAATGAACCAAATTCATTTTAATATAAATTCTAAATTAATAAAAACTTAGAAATAAATTGTAACTTATATTGTATTATTGTAAGTAAATTTTACTCCAAAAAAATAAAAAACTGCTCAATTGAGCAGTTTAAATATAAGCTATTATTTATAAAAATTATAAAATAATATCTATCAAAATTATACTTTAAAAATGCAATCTACAGGGCATACGGCAACGCATTGAGGTTCATCATAATGACCTTGGCAATCAACACAAGTTGATTCGTCGATTACATAGATATCTTCTCCTTCAGTAATTGATTCTGTAGGACATTCTGGTAAACAAGCACCACAATTGATGCAATCTTCATTAATTCTGTGAGCCATTTCTTCTCCAAAGATTAAAATAAAACAAAAGCAAAATTAATAAATTTCTTCAGATTATCAAAATATATTTTAAAAAAAAATCTCCCTAATTATTAATATTATTAATTATTTAGGCAAGACTAAATATAAATTTTAAGGTAATTTTTTTAATCTGTTCACAAAGAGTTTCAGACCAATATAATGCTTCAATGCTATAATGATTTTATGAGTACGAGTAACCTTGATTTTTTTTAAGAAGATATTATATTCCCGTAATTGAATTTTTTCCAGCAAGCGGAAATAAATTTCATCCATAATACTAGCTGCAATCATACTTCTACGCTCTTCGGGACGTAAGAATGAACGTGCTTTGAAGTAATAATCTTTAGCTCTTTGTGCTTCGAAATCCAGTAATTCAACAAACTTATCATTGTAAACTTCATTCTGCAATTCTTCAACGGAGTAATTGAATTTTCGTAAATCTTCAAGAGGCAAATAAATATATCCCCGGTCCTTATCTGCCTTAATATCACGTATAATATTCGTTAATTGCAATGCATAACCCAAATTTATGGCATAATTGCGAGTACTTTCATATTTATAGCCGAAAATCTCGATAGAAATAAGTCCAACAACGCTAGCAACTTCGAAAGCGTAACTTTTTAGTTCTTCGAATGTTTCATATCTGTTTTGAGTTAAATCCCGCCGGAATCCGTTTATTAATTGCTGGAAATACTGTTTAGGAATATTGAAACGGGAGATTATATATTTCAAGTTTTTCAAACATTCCGGTACTTCATAATTTTCCTCGTAAATTGAATCTATGGTTTTATCCCAGAAATTAATACGTTCAATTTTCTTGTTCTGAAAATTACGAATTGCCGCAGGATTGTTTGTTCCTAATTGTTCATCAACCAAATTGTCAAGATAACTCAGTAAATTATAAAGTGAAGACATAGCAATCCTACGGTCTTTGCTGAGCATTTTGAAAGACCACTCAAAATTCGAGTTTTCCAACCGGGGAGGTGGAACTTTTTCGAATTCTGCTAATTCTGCAATTTTCAGTATTTCCATAAAATGCTATTCAATAATATTGATACATAATCCTGCTTAGTCAGTTCAGGCCTTATTTTATAAAGTTTATCACCTGACTTTTCAATTTTATGCTGAATTTTAAGACCAGCACTGATAATCAATTTTAATTCAAATTTCAACCTTCTATTTTTGATATATTTTGGTAAATCAATTCCAAAATTAAGTAAATTTTGTGAGTATTTTATCATTTCTGCTAAATTTTCTCCAGCAGGAATATACATACGTCCTTTTGGGATATCCAAAGATAAGTCCTGACAAAAGTTTATTAATTGTAGTGCAGAAGTGACTGCATCAGATTTTGCTGCAGTATGTTCATTATATTCACCGAAAAGCCGAAGAATCAATTCGCCGATAGGACAAGCAGAAAAACTGCAGTAATAAAGTAAATCATCAAAATTTTTGGGTTCGGTGAATTTTGCATCCATTTTGAAAGCTTCTATTAATTTTTCAAATGGTAGAATGGGCAATTTCTTCTCGAAGATTGAATTGGATAAAGCAAGAAATATGGGATTGGTAGTGTGTATTTTTTGATTCAAAACTTTTCGCAGATTATCCAAAAAAATATCTAAATTCTCAATCCTTTCATCGGGAGTAAATGAATAATTTTCATCAGCAATATCGTCGCCAATTCTGGAAAAAGTATATATGGCAAATACATGTTTCCTTACAGATTTTGGCAATATTACAGAACCTACCGGGAAATTTTCATAATGTCCAAGTGAAGTATTTTTGCAAAAAATGTATGCATCATCCAAATTGTCCATACCGTTTTGCTTAGGTGTAAGTTCAATTAAATCGAGTATATCTTCCTGACTGAACATCAAACAGTTAGTTTAGAGATTGATTAACAGTTAATTGAGGGAAAGGAATTTCCACACCATTTTTGTCGAATTCGAGTTTCACTCTTTCCAAAAATTCCCATTGCAAATTCATATAATCATCTGAATTTGTCCAGGCTCTTACTAAAAGATTTACAGAACTATCTGCTAATTCAGCTACTTTAACATAAGGTTTTTCAATTTCCTGATTCACTCTTGGGTCATTTGTGAGAATATTCAGTATAATGTCACGTGCAGTTTGAATATTGCTGCTGTAGGATATACCTAAACGTAAATCCAATTGGCGGATTCCTTCTTCATTAAAATTCAGCAAAGGTGTAGTAACAATCAGATTATTCGGTATAATTACCTGCTTATTGTCGATTGTGAGAAGTATAGTAAAAAAAAGACGAATTTTCTTTACTGTTCCAACTTGACCTGATATTTGAACAAAATCACCATCACTAATTGGTTTCAGAATTAATATCTCAATGCCGGCAGCAATATTCGATAAATGTCCTTGCAGTGCTAAACCAATAGCAATACCTATAGAACCAAGAACAGCAATGAAGGAGGTCATTGGAATTCCAAGCATGGAAACAATTATAAGGAATAGAATAACATAAAGTGTAATTTTTATGGAAATAACTCCAAAATGAGCAATTGATGGTTCAAAATTTCCATAAAGTTTTGTCTTTCGTAATTTTTTTGCAACTAAACGTATTAACCATATTCCTAGAATTAATAAAAAGACCGCAATTATTAAACCCGGTAGCCAGGCAATAAATTCAGTCCAAAGTAATTCAAATACGTTCATTATATTATTTTTCATGAGTTAACTCCTGTCTTATGATAAAAAAATATTTTGTAAAAAATATAAAATACAAATATATTTAAAATTGATAACTTAGAGTTATAATTGGGTAAGATAAAGAAAAAGTCAAATCATCATTTGTGGTTTTTACTTTGTGAACATAAGGGATTAAATAACCCAAAGCACTACCAACAATCGCACCTGCTAAAACATCTGTAGGGTAATGTTTCCCGGCAGAATACCTAAGATAACCAACACTACTTGCAGCTAAAATTGAACCGGCCCAAACATAGAATTTATATTGGGAATTTGGATTCAATTCATTAAATACAGTAGCAAGGAAAACAGCAGAGGAAAATGCCGTGGTTGTATGACCGGAAAAAAAGGAGCGGCGATTATCTGCAGCAAGTTTCACCGATGTTTCAATATCAGGATTATATACAAATGGTCGATAACGTTTGATTGATTCTTTCGAAATATTAGCCATTACTCCTGAAAACATCAAATTTTCCAGAAACATAACTGCATAAGTCAATCGGTCATTTTTCATTTTACCATCTAGAAAAAGAAGAAGAGGAGCTGCAGCAGTGATTCTTACTAAATAATCGCTTGCTTCTGCGCTTGAATGTGAAAAATTATATGTAGCACTTCTATCGAGGATGTTCACATCATTTCGAGTCAATCCTGCAATTTCATCAGGAGTTATTTTCTCATTCTGAGTTTCAAAATAATACAGAATCCCGCTAGCGGGAATACCTATTCCGTTGATAATGCCATCGGTTTTCCAGGACAAATCATAATGCTGAGCCATTGAAATTTGAAGCGATAGAAAAAACAGGAAAATTATTTTTTTCATATAATTATTCAATTTTAATTATTCCTTTGCTTTTGCCAAAACATCAGATGAATTAATTATTCTAAGAGCAATATTACGGAAAATAGGTGCAGCAGTTGTACCGCCATATATATTTCCTTTAGGATTGTAGAGAACAACTATCATTGCAATTTGAGGATTTTCTTCAGGCAAAAATCCAACGAAAGAAGCATTATATTGATTAACATAAATTCCGTCTTTCAATCGTCGGGAAGTACCTGTTTTGCCTGCAATTTTCAAATTTTTAATCCTTACTGCTTTACCAGTTCCTCTATCAACGATTCCGGTGAATAGACTTTTTAATAAATTAGCAGTTTCTTTGGAAATTACTCTGCGAATTACTTTTGGCTCACCTCTGTAAACAACTGTACCATCGCTCTTTGTGACAGATTTCACAATGTAAGGTTTAACTAGCTTTCCTTGATTCGCCGCAACACAATAAGCGCAAAGCATTTGCAGGGGAGTGGTGGAAATGGCATATCCATATCCTATTGAACGCTGCATTACTCTTGTGATTTGTTCTCTTCGGGGAAGCTGACCTTTTGCTTCACTGGGTAATTCTATATCTGTAACTAAGCCGAAGCCGAAATCACGTAGATACTTGCTGAATGTATCGTGTGGTAATCTTGAAGCAACCTGAGCAAAAACAATATTGCTTGAATGTTCTATAGCTTCCTGAAAAGTAATCATACCCAAGGGATGAGTATCATTGATTGTAACTCCATCAACAGTATAAATTCCATTATGACCATTTAATAATTCATCAGGTTTGACTTTTTTCTCTTCCAAAGCGGCAGCAGCAGTTATTAATTTGAAGGTGGAGCCGGGTTCATAAATATCAGTTATACACCTATTTCTTACAAGGTCAGAACGTCTTTCTGAAAGTACATTCGGATTAAAACTTGGAGATGATGCTAGTGCGAGAATTTCACCGGTTTGTGGATTCATTACAATTACACTTGCACCATCTGCTTGCGTGAGTTCCATTCCTTTACCCAATTCATACTCAACAATACTCTGTAAATCTGCATCAATGGTTAAATTAATATCTGAGCCGTCAATTGACTCGGAACTCGGCAATTCAGCCCCTGCATGAAAGTTGCGTCTCAAATCACGTTTTAAAATGATATAGCCTGAATAACCTTTCAAAAGTGTATCGTACTGGTATTCAATTCCGGTAACACCTCTGTCTTCTGAATTGGTAAAACCCAGAACATTTGCAGCTAAGTCATCGAATGGATAACTTCTTTGGGAATTTTGATTAATTATAATACCGAAAAATTTTAAGTTATTTAATTTTTGCTTATATCTTACATTGATATCTTTTGCAAGTATAACAAATTGTTTATTAGTATTAAGTTTTTTCAGAAATGTGGATACCGGCTTATTTGTAACTTGCGATAGAAATTTCAGAAATATATATTTCTTCTTCAAATTTGAAGTATCGTTCACAAATGTAGGATCAGCAGCAATTTCCAGGCTAAGGGTATTCGTAACGAGAAGAGTACCTCTGCAATCGTATATTTTACCTCGGTTGGCTTTAATTTCGATTTTTAACAACTGGTAATTTTGGGCTTTTTGTTCGTATTCTTTTTGATGAATAATTTGCACCCAAAATAATTTCCCTTCCAGTATAACAGCTCCTAATGTGAGCAGTCCAAGAATCAGGACAAGTTTCAATATCGAATTTCTGTCCAGATTCAGATTATGATACTCCTTCTTTCTTCTCATTTTGCAGCTTCTCCCGTAATATCAGGATTATTGGAAAGCACAATAGGTGCTTCTTCATTAAGGATTAAACCTTTCAATTCCGCAATTTTAATTATCCTTTCCGGGGCTTTGAATTGTGTGAGTTTTCTGCGTAAATTCTCATTTTCGGAAATCAAATCTTTGGAAAGTAATTCCATCTTGTGATTATCCAGAATTAAATTATCAACAACATGCACATTTTTAATCCAAAAAATGAAACAAAAGACAATGATTATGATACTCAAAATCATTTTCCATCTTTTTTGGATAATCCACTGCTTTATTTGTGTAAATTTATTCAACACTGCCAAATCCCCCAATTACAAATTTACTAAATTTAATAAATTGAAATACGTTATTTTAAAAAATAATTAAACTAAATAAATATTTTGAAAAAAGCAATTGTACTATTAAGCGGTGGATTGGATTCTGCAGTAACGGTTTCCATTGCAAAAGAATTGGGTTTCCAAGTTGCAGCTTTGCATTTAAATTACGGTCAATTAACGCAAGAAGCCGAATTCCGTTCATTCAATTCACTATGCAAACATTTCGGAATTAGCGAAACACTTAATGTGGATATTAATTATTTAACTCAAATTGGCGGAAGTAGTCTCACCGACACAAAAATGACTGTTGGGGATGCAGTACCGGATTTTGAAGGAATTCCTAATACATACGTTCCTTTTCGAAATGCCAATATTTTGGCAATTGCAGTGAGTTGGGCTGAAATTCTAGGAGCTGAGGGAATTTTCATTGGTGCTAATCAGGTTGATTCAAGTGGATATCCTGATACCAGAGCCGACTTTTTCGAAGCCTTCGAAAAAATGGTTGATTTAGGTACTAAACCTGAAACAAAAATTAAAATATATACTCCAATCATAAAGATGTCAAAGAAGGAAATTGTAGAAGTAGGTTCAAGATTGAACACACCTTTTGAACTGACTTGGAGCTGTTATAGGGAAAATGAAATAGCTTGTGGAACCTGCGATTCCTGCCACTTGCGATTAAAAGGTTTCGAAGAAGCAGGAATCACCGACCCAATTCAATATGATAATTAACTGATTGAGTTAACAATATTCAGGAAAACAGCGTTTAAATCATTATCGCCGTTAATTTCGGAAATTTTTCCTTTTGATTTATAATATTCAACTAGTGGAGAGGTTTGTGCATCATAAACTTCCAAACGTTTGATAACTGTTTCTTCCTTATCATCGTCACGCTGGTAAATATCACTATTTCCACAGGAACATTCTCCATCCATTGGAGGTGGATTGTATATTATGTGGTAAGTTCTGTTGCAACTGCGGCAAATTCTTCTGCCGGACATCCTTTCTATGATTTTTTCATTTGGAACTTTTAGAATTATAACTTTATCCAGAGTTTTTCCAAATTCTTCTAAAAGTATATTTAAAGCATCTGCCTGTGCAATTGTTCTGGGGAAACCATCTAAGATAAATCCATTGGCATAAACGGGCTTTAGTATTTCATCTTTCATCATATTGATAATTAGTTCATCAGGAACTAATTTGCCTGAGGCCATATAACTTTTTGCCTGCAATCCTAATTCTGTTTCATTTTTAACATTGAAACGTAAAATATCTCCTGTTGCTAATTGAGAGATATTATATTTTTCACATAACATTTCAGATTGTGTACCTTTACCTGCACCAGGAGGTCCAATAATAAGTAAATTCATTTATTTTGACTTTTGTTTTTTCACAAAATTTCAAATTACAAAAAAATCATTAAAAAATGAAATTCACAAAAGAATAAAATTTCATTTGAAAATATTTTAATTTACGCTAATCTTATCTGAAGAAAATTGCATTAATCGAAAAACTGGATATCAGCATAAATAATGCAAACCATCCAAGCATCATCCTTTGTTTGCTTATAGGTTCTTCATGCTGTGCAATCGGATGCGGAAGCTTAATAAAGAATTTACCTATTAAAGCCCAAAGTAACCAGCCGGACCAAAATTCTTGTAAAATAGGATACTTAGTATAAATTGGTCCTAAATTATCCAGAACAAGTGATTGAATAGAAAGCATAAAATCGCTCGTGAATGGCTGCTGCATAAAGTAATACACTTCATTTACAGATCCAATTGAACCTAAAATGATTAAAATCCACATTGTTGTTTTGGCAACTTTAAGGTGAATTTTAGAACCAAACATTGAGTAAAGAATATGACCACCATCCAATTGACCAATTGGGAGTAAGTTCATTGTTGTAACGAAAAGACCGAACCATCCAACATTCAAGAATGGAAAATGATATAGCTCATTCATTGGAGGAATAAAATGACCGTTTGGAACTAGTATTTTCGATAGGAACGAAAAAAGCAAAGTATTCCCGAAGTGCAATCCTGTATCAGGTATATTTCCTCCAAACTGAGTAATGTATTCAGGATGAATTGCCAGAATATCTGCTTTTGTCGGCAGAAATATAAATCCTATTATCAAGAAAATTACTGAGACAATATATCCGGCAATTGGACCTGTGATGCCAATATCGAATAATGCTTTTTTGCTTGGAATCGGTTGTTTAATTCTGATAACTGCCCCAAATGTTCCAAAATTAAGTAATATAGGTACAGGAAAAGGAATATAATAGGGTAAAGTAGTATGTACTTTGTGATGTCTTGCTGCAAAATAGTGACCAAATTCATGAACTGATAAAAAAGTAAGAATTAATATTGCATAAGTGAGACCGTACTGCCAGTTAGTAACTTCCAAATAATCTTTATAGGCCCATTGTGCACCTGCCATTGTGCAGGTAAGAAATGTGAGTATGAACAGAATTATATATTTGGTGTAATTTTCTTTTTTCAGGAAATTCATTTCAATCCGTTGAACATTAAACTTACAAAATTACCAAAATCACTTCAAAAATAGCAGAAAAAGTGATTAATTCGAATTAAAATGAAATATCTTTAAATGGTATGCCCATTTTGTCCCTGTCGCTTAGGATAGGATTATCAATTTCCCAATCAATTTTCAATATTTTATCATTATAGAGCAAAATTCCCTCTGAACGTGGATTCCAGTAATTAGTAACTTTGTAATTTACAATTAGTTTATCAGTAAAAGCTGCAAAACCATTCGCAAATCCAGGAGGAACCCAAAGATAATAGTAGTTTTTATCATTTAAGTAAAATTCCACATGTTTCCCAAAGGTCTTTGAGTTAGGTCTGACGTCAACTTCAACAAATTTTGCTTTACCATGCAAAACAGTTATTAATTTCCCCTGAGGAGGATCAATTTGAAAGTGTAAGCCACGTATAACATTTTGTTTAGAAATGGATATATTTTCTTGAACAAAGTTATCGGTTATACCAATTTCCTGCAAATCACCTAATTTAACAGATTCAATGAAAATTCCCCTATCGTCTCGGTACAAATTAGGCTCCAATAGCTTAATACCATTTAAAAAT
>MHAC01000081.1:0-2159 GCA_001804565.1 Ignavibacteria bacterium GWF2_33_9
TTACTAATAAATCTGAATCAAAATCAACGTTACCTGTTACATTCAATACATCATCAATATATGTTGCACCGAATACATCCAATGTTCCGTCTAATTGAGTGTTTCCGTTTACTAAAAAGTTAGCATCGAAATCAACATCACCAGTTACATTCAACATATCGTCAATATAAACAGGACCCATGTTGCTGGAAATAGTACCATTCAATACAACCAAGTCAGTTAGAGCATCACCCAAACGAGTATTGCCGTCAACATCTAAGTTACCAGTGAAATAACCGTTTACAGCCCAGAGATTGTTCATATAAACATCATCCCATCTGTAAGTTGGGTTACCTAAATCATAAGTGAAATCAGCAGCAGGAAGAATGTCTGAATCAACCATACCGAAGAATGTAATCATATCGTCAGCATAATCGCCTAAGTCAACATCTTCGTTCAAAGTAGTATTACCATCAACATTCATAGTTGCATCGAAATCAGCAGCCATAACGCCATGTGTGTAACCAGTAATATCAACAGAACCGTCAATATACATACCTGGATTAACATACATTTGAGGAGTACCAGCTTGACCGGAAACTGCAACTGGAGCTAAAATTTCACCATATTCAGTATTACCGTCACCCAATGTTAACATCTTAACACCAACTAAGTTGGAAGCAATCACAGCTGAATTAGCTTGGATTGATCCGTAAGTCTTAATAGCTAATTGTTGATTTGATTGATTTGAACCGTTATTAGCAACAACAACAGTAGCATCGATAGCATCTGGAGCGTCCAAATTTACGAAATCATCAGCAGTATTGTAAAGACCATCAAAACCAGGATTAACACCAGCTAATAATAAACCAGCAGGTGATTTTGAAGTGAACAAAGCAGTACGTCCTTCATTCAAGTTTTGATTTTCGAATTGAGCAATATAGTTAGTTCCCATAACTCCAACGCCATAAACGTAGAGAGCAGAACCAGCACCATCAGCAACATCTTTAGTAATTTCAACTGCATTGTCTAAGTTACCAGCAATAGTTGAATTAAAGATAGCAGCAGAACCGCTTGTAGTGTTAGTTTGGTTTAATTTGAATGCATCTTCGCCAGTTCCTAATGAACCTTCGTAAGGAAGAGCCATTGCATCACCCCAATAAACGCCACCAGTTCCATTAGAAGTCAACTGACGTCCTTGTGGTTCGCCTAATGAACCTATATCAACTATAGTAACAGCACCGTCAGCAATTTTATTAGAAGTAACAGCATTATCAGCTATTTTAGCATTAGTAACAGCACCATCCATCAAATAAAGTTGGTCTGAAGGATTAACATCAATAGTAACACCATCAACATTAACATCAACAACAGCATCAGTACCACCATTGTATGTAAATGGAGCAATACCGTTACCATCAGTTAAGTTACCAATCATTGAACCATTGATAGGATTAGTTACAGTTAAGTTAGTGAACATACCATTTGTAGCAGTAACGTTAACAGCGTTAACATTAGCCAAATTGATAGTACCATTAACTTGCAAATTACCAGTAACGATTAAGTTTTCGTCAACAGTAACATCAACTCCACCGGAATTAGTGATATTACCACCAACATCGAAGGAACCAGTTGTTCTAATTGTTTGATTACCGAAATCAGGAATAATTTTTGAACCTAAAATAGCTGCGTTAGGAGCTACGTCGATATCGGAAATTGTAAAATCAGCGATTTTAGCTGAAGTAACAGCGCCATCAGCGATTTTAGCTGAAGTAACAACATTATCTCTGATAATTGGAGCTTCGTAATATCCAGTCAAATCACCTGAAGTGATAAATTCATCTTCTAAAATTAAGTTGTTATTTGCACCTAAGTCGAAGTGACCATTTACGAAAATACCTTGAGGAGCAGTAATATTTACTAAACCATTCAAGTTAGTTTCCACATTAACAGTCAATTCATCAAATTCGCCAGTCATACCATAGAAAGTATCACCGTAGAAGTTAGCGCCATAAACATTAAAATTGAAGTAACCATTATCTGCATAAAGGTCACCCATAGTCATAATATCTTGAGGACCGAAATCAGGAACGATTTTAGTACCGGCAATAGCAGCGTTAGCAGCTACGTCAGCATCAACGATAGTTCCATCAAGAATTTCCAAAGAAGTAACAACACCT
>MHAC01000081.1:2170-9907 GCA_001804565.1 Ignavibacteria bacterium GWF2_33_9
AAGATCATTGTAAGGTCCAAACACATCGCCGTCAGCGTTCATTGGCATCCAATGACCCATAGATTCATCGAACATATAAACAGCACCATCCCAAGGCAATGCAGAGCTTACAGGATAACCCTGGAAACCAACAACAGTAGGATTAGGTAAAGTACCATCTAAGTCGCCACCAACATTTTTAACTTCGTCGTTCAAGTCAGCTAACATAATACTATTATTAATAATGTTATCTGAATCAACTGAATTGAAAGCCATTTTTTCAGCAGTAACAGCACCATCAGCAATGCGGTCAGTTTTAACTGCGCCTTTTGCAATGATTGGGTCTGGATATTGACCGGAAAGGTCACCACCAGCTTTTCCTGATGGAGGAACTGTTACGTTTGGAGCCAAATACTTCTGAGTAATTGAACCTGGTTTGATGTTTTCTAAAACAACACCATCACGCAAAGTTGGATTAGGATAGTTACCTTGGAGGTCGCCACCAGCAACAGTTGCAGCAGGATCAAATTTAACCCAAGTAATAATACCATCGATAACATCTTTAGCAACCAAAGCAGTATCAGCATCAACAGCTGAAATAGCTTCGAAAGCATAAGGAGTAGCACCGAGTCTAGTTCTTGGATAAGGTGTACCGTTACCAACAGTTACCTGCAAGTAAAGTTGTTTACTGAAATTAACACCAGCGAATGGATTAACTTCACCCAACATAACGTTAATATAACCATTTTCGATACCAACGGAACGATTTACTGACCAAACCGGTGTACCACCGTTTGGAGTATCGTACAGTTCAAAAGTTACTGAGTAAGTACCGTTGAGCGCTTTATTGTCATTATCTATTACATTTGCCTGATAAGGTATCAGTTGCGGAATTGCAGCAAAAGTAGTAGAAACAGCAAGTAAAAGCACAAAGAGAGTAGTGAGAATTGAAAATCTCTTCATAATATAAACTCCTGTAATTGTTTTTAATATATTTAAACTAATATTCATAATTAACGAACGATAATCATCACGTTTCTTAGCATATATGGTGAAAATGCACCATTTCCAGCCATATCGGATGGGTTAACATTCAATTCGTAAACGTATGAGCCAGATGCAAGAGGCATACCTGAACGATCTTTTGCTTCGAAAAGAACGCTTTGTTGACCTACTGACTGATATCCTTCGAAGATTGTAGCAACCTGATTTCCAACCATATCATAAAGTTTCAAAGATACGAAACCAGGTGATTTAAGTTCGTATTTGATGTTGGTATTACTAATAACCGGATTCGGAGAATTTGAAATTCTTCCGTAAAGTGCTTCGGTATTATCTTCAATACCACCAGGTACCAATTCTGGTTCTGGAACCCAGAAACCTTGATGCAGATTAAATGTCTTACCTTGTATCGGTGACTGACCTTCTTGTTTGAAGATAACAGCCTGACCTAACATACCGGACATTGCAACTCCGTTATTGTTAGTTTGGTTAAGCATTCCACCACCTGCAATCACTTGTTTTTTAATTGAAGTGTTTTGAGCTTCACTCGTTTGCACCAGCAAAGGCAAAACCACCAATAGAGCAAGTAAGTATTTCATAAATAACTTCATTTAAATTACTCCTATTTATTAAATTATTTTTTCTTTCACTGTATTATACATAAGTTTCCACCAAACTTTTATGGTTTTCTACTTATTCAAAAAACAAATTTAAACACAATCAGCAAACAATCAAAACATTTTTTAATTTTTTTTTTCAACAAATTTTAACTATTTATTATGCATATTTGTTCTAAAAACTTCTATATCTCTTATTATATCATAAAGTTAGACAGTATTAGGGCCGAATTTTATTGATATAATAGTATAAATTAATTTTTTTTTCCTCTATATTATGTAAAAAAGATTACACACTTTTTGTTACACATTACACATATTTTATTCGTAATCCTGTGAATTTGTCCAATTCTTTCATCAATTATCAAAAAAATATTGTGCAATTTTATTCTCTTTCAATTTTGAATTAATTACTATGACAAATACATATAAATTATATTATACAAAACTATCAAAAAAATGTTAATTATTCAAATTTAGGAAAAAAAATTTCTATATTTCAATGTATGTATTACTAAACATTCATTTGAAAGAACGAAAATTCAAAAAAACATAACTGTTTACTTATTTAGATTTCTATAAATCTAAACCGAATTTTTGCTTCTGCTTTTCAGAAATTCAAGTAAATTTTCTGTTGATGAATCGTGCTCAATAGCACTCTTCTGACCATCTAATGTCTTGTATATTTCTTTAGCAAGCACTTTCCCGAGCTCAACACCCCACTGATCAAAGGAATTAATGTTCCAAATCACTCCTTCCACAAATACTTTATGTTCGTATATTGCTATCAATTTTCCTAATGATTTTGGGGTTAGCCGTTCTAACAACATAGTATTTGAAGGTTTATTTCCTGCAAACATCCTATGGTTTACTAATTTCATCATTTCTTCTTGTTCGATTCCTAATTTTACTAATTCTTCCTCTGCTTTTTCACGAGATTTGCCAATCATTAGTGCTTCAGCCTGAGCTATCATATTGCTCAAAAGAAGCTTAAAATGTACGTCGTTTTCAAAATGTGCATTTGCAAAACCGATAAAATCAACAGGTATAGTTTGTGTGCCTTGATGCAATAACTGGAAGAACGAGTGCTGAGAATTAGTACCTGCTTCACCGAATATTACTTGTCCTGTTTCATATTCAATTTCATTCCCCGCAAAGTTTACACTTTTCCCATTGCTTTCCATCTGTAATTGCTGCAAGAATGCCGGAAATCTCGATAGTACATGGGAATATGGAATCACAGAATTTGAATTAAACTTCCAATAAGTTGCGTACCATACAGTTAGCAATCCCATAAGTACCGGGATATTCATGTCAAATGGTGATGAACGGAAATGTCTGTCAATTTCGAATCCACCCCTAAGTAATTCTTCGAAATTTTCCCAGCCAACTGCCAATGCAATTGACATACCGATAGTTGACCAAAGTGAGTATCTTCCACCAACCCAATCCCAAAATTCGAACATATTTTCTTCCGGAATTCCGAATTCTGCTGTCTTCTCTCTATTGGTTGAAATTGCAATAAAATGTTTTGCAATATCATCGAATTTTGATGAACAATTATCAACAAACCATTTTTTTGCAGTTTCAGCATTTGTCATGGTTTCACTTGTTGTAAATGTTTTTGAACTAATTATAAAAAGTGTATTTTCTGGCGCTAAAATTGCCAGTTTTTCCTGCAAATCATCTTTATCAACATTAGATACAAAATGCACTTTCAAATCAGTTGTATTATAGTGTGAAAGTGCTTTTACTACCATTTCGGGTCCCAAGTGAGAACCACCAATTCCTATATTAACAACATCTGTAATTCTATTATTGTCAACTCCCTTCCATTCACCTGAAATTACTCGATTTACAAAGTCTTTCATATTACTCCGAACATGAAGTATTTTCGGCATAATATCTTCATCTCCAACAAAAACCGGTTTATTGGAAAAATTACGTAAAGCAGTATGTAAAACTGACCTTTTTTCAGTGAAATTTATTTCTTTTCCGGCAAACATTTCTTCAATTTTCTGTCTCAAATTTCTTTTTTCAGCTAATTCGAATAGTAAATTTAATGTTTCTGCAGTTAGGAAATTTTTTGAATAATCAAAATAGATATCCTGGAAAAGTACAGAGTATTTTTTCCCCCTGTTCTTATCCGTAAAAAGCTCATTCAAGGTATGTTTAGCAAACCTTTTTTGATGTTCAATGAGTCTTGAGTAGATATCATTCATAAATTAATTATCTTTTTTTGACATAAAAATATCAAAAACTGTGCCTAAATCCTTAATATTCAAGAAAAACTTGAAAATATATTTAATTTAAGCAGAAAAATCTATGAGAAATGTGTTTTTGTAAGAAATGTGATTCCTTCTAAAACTAGTGTAGGAACCTGTTTGATTGGTTGAAAAGTTGAAAGTAATTTTTCGGAAATCCAATTTGAATTTCCTCCTGTTAGTATAACAGGTAAATTCTGTTTTGTTTCAGTTCTAATAGTGTTTATAAAATAGGACACAGTACCATACATTCCATTCACAATTCCTGAGCTTATTGCTTGATTGGTATTGGTACCAATAGTTCCGATATCATTCGTCAATTTAATTCCTTTTAGTGCTGAAGTGTGTTCAATCAAAGACCGAAACTGTGTGAATACTCCAGGCAGGATTGCTCCTCCCTGAGCAAATTTATTTTCGTCAAGATAATTGACTGTTGTTGCTGTACCCATATCTACTGTAATTAAGGGAGCATCAAAATAGTTCAATCCTCCAATCAAGCCAAGTAACCTGTCGTTACCTATACCCTGTATTTTTTCAGTATTGACTATTTTTTGATTTTGTATTAATGTTTTCACTTGCAAAATTGTGAAATTGCTGTAAAGTGAAATTATTTTTTGTAGATCTGCCTCTTTTTCTGGATTTACTGAGGAAATAACGAAAAGTGTGTGCTGTTTATCGAGACTACTCAGAAGTTGTTTTAAACTGGCTTGCCATTCCAATTTATATGAAAAATGGAAATATACTCCTTTGCTGTAAAGTTTGATAGCACTGTTTCCAATATCAATGGCAAAGAGAGTAAATACTCTCCCGTCAATTGATATCATATCTAACTGAGTCTCCATTATCTATAATAAGTATTTTCTTTTTTTCATTTTCAATTTTTAATCTTCCATCTTTGAGAAGTTCAATCGCAATCCAATTCTCATTTTCAGTATATTCATTTTTATTAGCTGAAATCAGATGAATATTCTTGCCGATAATATTCAATTCAGATTTCCATAAATTGAAAATATCTGTTTCATTTTGTTCCAAAAGTAATGAAAATTTATTAATTAGCAATTTTTCCACTTCCTCAATTTCGAAATTGAAACCTATTTTTTTTAAAGACGTAGCCTCATTTTCAATTAAACCGGTAAAATTGGTTTCATTGACGTTCACTCCAATACCAATTATGGAATATATACAATCTGAACCGGAAAAGCCATGTTCAATAAGTATTCCGCTTATTTTTTTCTTTCCGGTGTCAGTTATAGCAAAAACATCATTGGGATATTTCAAAAAAAACATTTCTTTTGCAGTAAGCTCCAGCAGTGTTTGGTTTACTGCCAAAGCACCAATTGCCTGCAAATTAGACAATTTCTCTATAGAGCATGGATTTTTGTGCGAAAGTCCAAATGAAATATATAAATTATTTCCGAAATTGCCATACCAAACATTATTATTACGCCCTCTACCTTTGGTTTGATACTGTGCAGTTACGCATACAATTTCATTCTCATCAAGTAATTCACGAGCATAATCATTAGTAGAAGTAATTTCTTTAAAATTATAATAAATCATTTTATGGACACTAAATTAATTTTCACTAATTTTTTTCCAATTATTCAGAAGTTCTTTTTCTTCTTCGCTAAGATTCTGTGGTAGTTTCACGATTAATTCGAGGTACAAATCCCCCATTTCATCATTAGTGTCGTATATTGGCATTCCCATTTTTGGGATTTTTAGGATTTTTCCGTTTTGTGAACCTGCAGGAATATTAAATTTTATTTTTCCTGCAAAAGTGTTTATTGTGGCATTACCACCCAATAAGAAATTGAATAAATCTAAATCAACTTTCACATACAAATCATTTCCCTTTCTCCTAATCCTTTCAGAATCTTTGACTTGTACTTTGATTATTAAATCTCCATTCATCGAAGAATTGCTTTCTGTTGCACCTATATTGCTAATTCGAAGTGTCTGGCCGTCTGCAATTCCTCTTTTAAACTTTACATTAATTGTTCTATTATTAATAGATAATTTTCTTGAAGTACCTTTGAATGCTTCTTCCAGAGTTAATTCAATTGATGTTTCCATTACTTTTGGTTTTGTTTGTCCGGTATAAGTTTTTTCTTTCGAAAAACCTGATCCCCCGCCAAAAATTTTTTCAAAAAAATCTGACAATCCTCCTCCAAACATATCACCAAGAGGATTGCCCGTGCTTCTGCGTTCACGAGTCCCTCTAGATTGCGAAAACCATTGTTCCCAGTTGAAATTATCCTGAGTTCCGCCAGATCCACGATGAGTATTCCAATTTACACCTAAAGTATCGTACTTTTGCCTTTTCTCGGGATCACTTAGAACCTGATATGCTTCATTCACATCCTTGAATTTTTCCTCTGCCTTTGGATCAGTGTTATTTACGTCCGGATGATATTTTTTTGTCAAATTCCTAAAAGCTGTTTTAATTTCAGCTGCACTTGCAGTTTTAGATACACCTAAAATTTTATAATAATCTTTAAATTCCATATTAACTTCTTTTAACAATAATTTATTGACGAAAATCTTTGATATTTCAGTTATAACGTAATTTGTCATGTTTTTAATTATACAAAATTTTCTGTTAAGATTTTTCCTTTAAAACACATAAAGGCATATTTCTTGACATTCTTGTCACTTTTAATACTACTAAATTTTAAATTTTTATCATATTATATTTACAATAATTTGTTTTATTTTATTTTATCACAAATAGTTACAACTACCATTCAAACTTTCATTAATTATTTTTGATGTTAAAGTCATATACATTTTTTCACTATTTTTGCTTTTAGTAAAAATATAATAAAAAGTCAGAACTATTTTGAAAAGGATTGCACTAATATTAGCTGGCGGTTATGGAGCAAGGCTTTGGCCTTTAAGCACCAAGAAACATCCTAAACAATTCGGATATTTTTATGGTGATGGTTCAATGCTTACTAATACATACAGCAGACTTTTGAAGTTTTTTGACAAAGATGATATTTACATAGTCAGCCAAAGTTTCTTTTACGATAAAATTATTGACCAATTACCTGATATTGACATTGAACATATTATCCTGGAACCTTATGTTCGTAGTACTGCAGCAGCTTTGACTTATTCAAATATTAAATTAAGACAAAAATATACTCCTGATTCTGTTCTTTTTGCTTTTCCTTCAGACCAAAGCATCTCGAATATGCATGAATTCCAAAATTCCTTGGATGTGGCAGGAGAAGCAGCGAACAAATTAAATTCAATTATCACACTTGGAATTATTCCAACTCATCCTGAAACTCAATTTGGGTATATTCAGATTGATGAAAGACTTTTCGGAAACGATGATTTATATAATAAAAACGTACGATCTGTGATGACTTTTGCTGAAAAACCTGATGCTGGAACTGCTGTTAGATTTGTTGCTGCAGGTGATTTTATTTGGAATAGCGGAATTTTTGTTCTTCAATTACAAACTCTTTGCGATGAATTGCAATTATATCTTCCGGAGCATTTTATTGCTTTCAATAATCTTGCAAAACATATGGGAACTCCTGAGTTTGAAAATCAATTAGATTATACATATAAGAGCATTACTCCAATTTCATTTGATTATGGTGTTTTAGAAAAATCTACAAATGTATTTTGTGTTCAATCAAATTTTGACTGGAGTGATTACGGAACATGGGACGAAGTTTACAGGCAATCTATCAAAGATACGAAGGACAATTTTTTGAGTGGTGAAGTAATAACTTTTGACACAAAAAATTGTATTGTTATGAGCAAAGACAGACTAATTGCTACAATCGGAATTAAAGATTTAATTGTCATCGAATCCGAAAACGCAACTCTTGTTTGCAAAAAGGGTGATAGTCCTA
>MHAC01000082.1:0-7557 GCA_001804565.1 Ignavibacteria bacterium GWF2_33_9
GCTTTTGTTTCACTTTGTACAAAAGCAAATACAGTAAATATTACTACTATTAATGTTATAAATCTATTTAATTTCGACATAATTTACTCCTTAATTATTATTAAAAATTTTCCAATTAATTCTTGCTAATTGGGAAACATCCGAATTGAAGGTACGCAATGAGGAGTAATTCTTTTTCCATAATATATTTCTTTCGATTCTCGAATGAAATTCTGTTGTCATTTTGTTTGCAACTATTTCTGTAATTACAATCTGATTTTGGTTCAGATATTTCTGCGGTTCTGATACAATAAATTTCGTCCGAATCGTCTTTGCGTAAGCATATAAGCATATAAGCATATAAGCATATAAGACCTCCTTATGCACTTATCAGAATTTACTGCAATATTATCAAATTCAAAATTCATCGTCAATTTTATAACGTGATAAATTATATTTCAAAATGCAAATTACGAAGAAAAATCAAATAATTAACACCAGATTAAAAAATTTTCTAATTATACAAATTGCTATATTTATAAAACACAAAAATTTGCAAAAAATTACACTATGTGTGAAAAAAAATATTAGGGATAGTGAAATTCCCCTCCTTTGGAGGGGTGGATCTCGATGAAATTGGGAGACGGGGTGGTTGTATTAGTAATGATACAGTACTAAAAATCATATCCCAGCGAAAACATCCATTGTGGTTTGGACCAATTGGAATATTCATTTCGCCATGCTACATCCACTTTGAATGGTAATCCCAGCAAATAAGTTCGCATTCCTATCCCTGTGGACATCATCATATCCTGTGGATGCCGATTACCAAAATAATCTATGTAAGATGCTATAAATTTTTCATTGAAAGCACCACCCATGTCGAAGAATACAGATCCCATAATTCCCTGGAAAAGGATTGGCACCGGTCCGGCAAGCAATGCTGTAAAAAGAGGAAATCGTAATTCAGTATTTATCAGGAAGAATTTATGTCCGATTTTTTCACCAATAGCCCAACCTCTTATTGGCATTTTGAATTCGAGGAATCCGAAATCTATTGGATCATTTATTGGTATATATTGGTCTGTGTACCGATAATTAAACCAATTTTCTGTACCACCCAGAAAGTAATTTTGAGGTTTTTCGCCAAAGCTTGCTCCGGCAGCTCCTCTGATTGCAAAAGTAAGCCAGTTTTCCCAAATAGGCTGGTAAAATCTTATATCTGTTGAAAAAGTATAGAAACTAGCACTCGTTGAAAAAACTTTTGGTGAAGCAAGAGCACCTATATTATAGCGCAATCCTCGACTCGGTCCATACCATCCACCTAATGTATTGTCAAAAACATATTGAACAGATGGAATTAGAAGCATCCTGTCCTCACTTGGAACTTGAGCTGAAAGTGTGAATTCTTTTGTAAGATTTTTCCAGCTTAAACCGAAATCTAATCGAGTGAATAGGTCAAAAGGTAAAGATGCAGCGAATTGGAGCCCATAATCTCTAAAGCGATATAAATATCCATCTGTCAAGTAAAACAGAACAGAGTTGTGATAGAGCGACACGCTATAATCAATCAATTCTGGCATATATGCATAATTTACCAAAAAAGAACTATTCCTCAAATCAGAAAGAAAATATCCCTGACCATAAATCTGATGGTCACCCATTATATCACTGAAAAGCATTTGGGTAAGGCTCTGGAAACCATAAAAATTATTATAACTTGGATTACCTACAATAGCATCGGGAGTAAAGATTAATTTATAAGGTTTTTCTGTAAATTCTTCATTTTCTTCAAGAATTTCACTCTTAACGGATACTTCGCTAGACTGCTTTTGAGCAACATCATCATTTGGATTTACAAATTTTTGCTGCGAGAAATCCAGTTCGAAATCACCGTACTTCCTATTTTCCTGCTCAGTAGTATCAATATTATTTTGTTTAGAAAGATTGTTAATTTCTTCTTCCAACTCATTTTTTTCGATTGTATTCGCACGGTAAACAGTGAGTGGCAACTCTTTTTCCTTATAAAATTTTTCGAATGGATAGCGAATATAGAAAATATCATAACCACCATTAATTTGTCCGGAGAAAAGCAATTTTGAACCATCCGGAGAAAGGGAAATTTGGGAAATTCCCAAAATTGAATTTGTTTTAGGTGTTACTGACAAAGTTTTCAAGTCTAACTCGTAAATATTGTCAATACCGTTTTTGTCCGACACAAATAGCAATTTATCGGGATTAGAATATGCTTCTACAGATGTTTTTTTGTATTGGGGTTCAAATGTTAATCGCTTTATTTCTTTATTTTCCAAAGTTATTGAATAAATATCCTGAACATCGAATTTATTCTTCCACATTTTGTAAGACAATTCATTATTTCCGGTTACGAGATTATTACTTCTATCGGAGACAAAATATATTTGCTTGGAATCCTGCGACCATTCAGGAACTTCATCGGAGAAAACATCATTGGTAAGATTTTCCAACTTTTTACTTTCAAAATCATAAACGAAAATGTCACTTTGATAGGCCAGGATTGCACAAAAAGCAATTTTCTTTCCGTCAGGCGACCAGGTAACCGATGTGATTGAACGTAATCCCCATGTTAATTTTTCATAATCTCCTGATTCTGTATCCACAATGAATACAGCATTTTCGCCACCTGCTTTTGCAGATATTGCCAATTTATCACTTGTCGGATTCCATGATATACCAGGTGTAATTAGGTTTAATTCTTCGAAATCCTGCTGACGAAAACTGCTTACAAGTTTCTTTGGTGAGCTGTCTTTTTTGTCTAGATCTCTGATGAAAATAGCATAAACACCTGCGTCATCCGAAATAAAAGCGAATTTCTGTCCATTTGGAGAAATTGATGGTGAAGTATTCCAGTAATTATAGTTTTTAGTATGTTTGGTCAAATTATCAGCAAAATCTGCAGGATCTTCAAAATCCTTTACGTCTGGTAAATACATTTTCTTTAGGTCACGGGTCCACTTTTCGTTAAATTCTTCCAAATTCATATTAAATGTACTTTTGAATGCCATGTCCACATTCCGTAATGAATTCAATTTATTAATCAATTCACCAATTTTGGATTCACCATAATTTTCAGCAATATACCAGTAAAATATCTGTCCACCACGATATGCAAGGTAACCATTCAAATCCTTCAATTCAGGAAGTAAATCATTTATTACCAAATCACGTATGAACATATCTGTATTAGTTGTTAGAGTTTTGAGGCTTTCCCATTCCGAAAGACCTTCAGCCATCCAAATAGGTATTTCGAACATTCCACCGGAAGAAAGTGCGGATTGAATCGAACCACCATAAAACATATCATTAACAATAGCATGGGTCAACTCATGAGCTATGATGTGACGAAAACTTTCGTAATTCCCATCGAAAGGAAGTACTACACGGTTTTTGTAAAGTTCCGTAACTCCACCTACACCTTCTGGCATGTATGAACTTACTGCATTTGTTTGCTGAAACTGAACATGCGAATTGTAAAGTATAATTGGGATGCGTCTAGTAATTGCGAAATTCAAATCACTCTGTATTACCTGCAGACTTTTCTCAGCCATGTGAGCACAAAATTCAGCCAGATATTTCGAACCGGCATCATAATATATATCGAAATGTTCGGATTGAATGTACATCCAATTAAATGTTTGATATTGTACCTTATTCTTTCCGAATTGAGCCTTTGTTTCTGTTAATTGCAAAAGAAAAAAGGAAATAATTACTATAAGTAAGTATATGTATTTATTAGATTTTGTAATTTTCATTTGTTTCAATTGTAAGACAATTCAAAATAATATAAAAATTAGACGAAATGAATCCAATGTAAGTTTAATCAACTTTATCAATGCTGATCAAATTCAATTAAGAATACGCAATGAATTATTTATGGGGATAAACGTACGAATTAGTACAAAAAAAAGCTCTTGACCGAAATCAAGAGCTAAAAAATAAGGAGAGTTTATGAAAAAAAATATTTTTTCCGAAATTAATTAAGATCTGCCGGATAGACAGAAATTTTCTGATGGTCTCTGTCCTTAGTTTCGAACTTAACATAACCATCAATCAATGAAAAGATTGTAAAATCTCTTCCTAATCCTACGTTTTCACCAACGTGGAATTTAGTACCTAATTGGCGAACAATAATATTACCGGCTGTAACGAATTCGCCACCAAATTTTTTCACTCCACGACGTTGGGAATTGGAATCCCTACCGTTTTTCGATGATCCGCCACCTTTTTTATGAGCCATTGTTTCCTCTTAGTTTACCTGTATATCTAAAATCTGTATTTGCGAATATTTCTGACGGTGACCATTTAATTTTTGGTAACCTTTACGGCGTTTTTTGTGGAATACCAACACTTTATCATCTTTGAAAGAACCTAAAATCTTTGCGGTTACTTTACCTGATAAATATGGTGCTCCGACAGTTGTATTTTCGCCATCTTTTGTTAGCAAAATATTAGCAAATTCAACTGTATCGCCTTCATTTCCTGTCAATAATGGGACATTAAGTTTCAAATCTTTTGAAACTTCGAATTGTCCACCTGCTATTTCAACTACTGCGAGCATTTTTTCTTTTTTAATTTTTTGTAGAAAACAAAATTACGGATTTTTTTGTAATTAACAAAATTATTTTTTATTTTTTTTTGTCTTTTCTTTAAATTAATTATTCGTCAATTTCCAAAATCATTAATAACTTTCGTCCAGATTAGGGAATTCACCGTTTTTCACATCTTCCAAGTAATGTGAAATACTTTCTGTTATTACTTCATGCAATCGGGCATATCTTCTCACAAACCTTGGGCTGAAATCAGTCGTGATACCAAGCATATCTGTATAAACCAAAATCTGTCCATCGCAATGTGGTCCTGCTCCAATCCCTATAGTAGGCGCTGACAAGGAATCCGAGACTTTTTTGCCTAATTCAGCTGGGATTTTTTCCAGTACGATTGCAAAAACTCCTGCATCCTGAAGTATAAGTGCATCTTCCATTATCCTTTCAGCCTCATCAGGAGTAGTTCCACGGGCTCTGTATGAACCAAACTTGTGAATACTTTGGGGAGTAAGTCCCAAATGACCCATCACAGGAATACCCGATTCAGTCATCATTTTGATTTTAGGTGCAATTGATCTACCGCCTTCCATCTTCACTGCTTCAGCACCACCTTCTTTCATCAAACGACCGGCATTGTAAAAGGCATCTTCATCTGATATTTGGAAGGTCATGAATGGCATATCTGCAACAATCATAGCCCTTCTGGCACCGTTCACTACTGCTTTGGTGTGGTAAATCACCTGATCCAATGTTACTGGAATAGTTGTTTCTAATCCTTGTACAACATTCCCAAGTGAATCACCTACCAGAAGAAGTTCTATCCCTGCATCATCGAAAATCTTTGCAGTAAGTGCATCGTAAGAAGTAAGTGCAGCAATTTTTTTGCCGGCTTGCTTCATTTCCTGCAAACGTAAGGTAGTGATTTTCTTCACATTAAATTTATTTTGCAAATAACTCATTTGACCTTCTTTTCTTTGTTAAGAAACTTCATACTTAATTTTATTTTAAATATTCGGAACAACTTCGATGTACTTTTTCTTTTATCACATTCACTTTGTTAATAATGTGGAAGGTCTTCGACTTTCATTTCTATACACCTGCAAGGGCTTTGTCCATTGCAACTATGAGCTCATCTACGTCTTCTATGCCTACTGAAATGCGCACGAGACCATCTGTAATCTTTGCTTGCAATCTTGCTTCAGGGCTCATACCGGCATGTGTCATTGAGGCAGGATGCTGAATTAAGGATTCTACTCCTCCCAAACTAACTGCCAGTTGCATAATTTCAATTGAATTCATGAGCTTCACACCTGCATCAAATCCACCTTTCAATTCCATCGAAATCATTGAACCAGATCCTAATTGTTGTTTTTGTGCTAATTCATACTGTGGGTGGCTCTTCAAGCCGGGATACATCACATTTTCTACTTTTGGATGATGTTCAAGATATTCAGCGATTTTTTGAGCATTGTCTTGTGCTGCCATTACTCTTAATTTTAATGTCTTCAATCCTCTGTGTACTAAAAATGCATCAAAAGGATTAATTGTACCACCAAAGTGATTGAGCATTTTACGCATTGGTGAGTAATTTCCTTCATCTTTCACGATAATTGCCCCTGCCACAACGTCTGCGTGTCCGTTCAAATATTTTGTCATGGAATGTATTGAATAATCTACTCCGAAATCGAAAGGTCTTTGTAAGACAGGACTCATAAAAGTATTGTCGAGAGCATAGATGCAATTATGTTCCTTTGCAATTTTACCGATTTCTTCCAGATCGGAAATTACAATTGTCGGATTTGCAGGTGTTTCTACGTATATCATCTTTGTGCTTGGTTTTACTGCATTACGTACTGCAGCTAAATCGCTTGTGTCCACAAAAGTAGTTTCTATGCCAAAACGAGTCATTACATTAGCAAGGATTGTTTGAGTTGCACCGTAAACAGATTCACTGCAAACCACGTGATCTCCTGATTGTAAAGTTCCTGCTAAAAGAGTATGAACCGCAGCCATACCGCTGGCACAAGCCAAAGCTTTAGCACCGCCTTCAATAATTGCCAGAGCATCCTCTAACGTTTCAATTGTTGGATTGCCCAATCTTGTGTAAATATACCCTTTTTCTTCACCTTTGAAAAGTCTTGCTCCGTGAGAAGCATCCTGAAATTTGAATGTGGAAGTCTGGTAAATAGGGGTAATTACCGCACCATTTGCGTCGTCCTTTGTGCCTGCATGTATGCACTGAGTATCGATTGAATAATTTCTAATATTTTTCATAGTTTTTAACTTTTGATTTTACATATTATACAAAATTAAGGATATTATTTTGGAATGTAGTAATTATATTAATATGAAAATAAAAAAAAGAGATTGACTTTTGCCAATCTCTTTGAATTTGCATTAAATTGTTTTACTTCTTATTCTTTTTCATTTCATCCAGTAATTGATTAAGAAGGACTTTTAATTCTTTATTTTCAGTTTCTAATTGAGAAATTCTATCAGACATTGAAGATACTTTCTGTATTTGCTCATCTAATTCTTGACCTTCTAAGTCTGAAATGTATACCAACTTTTCACCGGTGAGTTGTTCGAGTAATCGAATTACTTTCATCATATCCACGTTAACCTGCTTTCCTTTTTCTTCATTAACTGAGTAAAAGGACCAAGCCATCTCTTCAGATGGTTTAATCAAAGAGAAATTATGTGGTGAGATAGTAGTTGAATTTCCGGAATTATCTGTTACTTTAATTTCTCCGGCAGACTTATCATACCATATTCGGGCAGTTTGGCTGCTATTAAAGAAAATGCTGTTTCCTGTAACAACTTCACCCGACTCATCAGGATCTCTGAGGAACAAATCACCTGTGAGAATCGTAGCTTCGTCCTGAGGAGAATCAGCTCTGTATGCTCCAATAATATTCACATAATTGTGGGTATTGCAGAAACCTGCTTCACTGCCGATAGCATTAACTTCAAATCCACTATTTTCGTATGCGGC
>MHAC01000082.1:7565-11030 GCA_001804565.1 Ignavibacteria bacterium GWF2_33_9
CAATTGCATTAACGAAAAATCCGGTATTCTTCAGAGCAGCAAAATCACCAAATGCTTTAGTAAACGAATTACTATAAACATCCGGTAAGCTCCTCCCAGAATTTCCGGGATCAGAATAGATCATCTGTGCATTAGGATTAGCGGGTTGTTGCGGATTTTCTATTAAATTGGAAGTAGTTGATCCATCTGAGTTAATAGTTGTTTCAATAATATTGCCGGTTTCCTTATCAATAGATCTTGAAATTGTTGAAGGACCTGCATTATTATTCTTGGCTTTTTGTGCTTCTTCCAATTGTTTTTTCTTCAACGCCTCCTGCTCGGCTTTATACTGACTATACGGAATTCCATTAATAGTAGGTTCCGACCATCCATTCAGCTTTTTTGCTTCCTCGATGGTCATAACTTTAGAATTGGAATCAGAAGGAGTCTGAGAATAGCTATAATAATTCAACATTACTGTCAAAATGAGTATAGCAAAAACATAATATTTTATTTGATATTTCAAATTCTTTCTTAGTTATTTATGCAAATACTGAATAGAAAATGTTTGACCTGGATATCCATTTGTTAATGTCATATTGGCACCTGAATCTTGATACAAACTAAATCTAATTTTATCTCCGACACTTAATCTTCTAGAAACTGCAACTGAATTATCTGAATAAGAGTCATGAACTCCTGCATTATTTTCGCAAGCGTGAACTCCGTTAATAGTAATTTCTAAATGTGTTCTTCCAAAAACTGTAGTTGTAGGGTTCCAAATAACATTACAGCTAATTAAGTAAACACCAGCAACCGGAATAGTATACTCTCCTGTTGATGGATTATAATTCGAACCACCATCTTCATCTATAACGACGGCCCACTGAACAATTGGAGTCATTGTCATATTAGGAATCGTCAAAATTGAAGTGAATTGACGCATGTTAATTCCAACGGATTGGCTGGTCTGATCTTGCCAGCTGGCGTTACCGCTCGCATCTGAAGTCAGTACTTTGCCAATGCCTTCTGTACCATCTTTTACAGCAATTCGACCTAAAAAATAACCAGCCCATACTTGGTCACCCAGATCATTGGGTTGGGCTGTAGCAAATATACCATATTTAGAAGTAAGATACCCAGGATAACTACCTGCTGAGGCATAGACCCCATAATCAGCACCATAAAATTGACCACCAATAAATCCTAATTTTGTTTGAACATTATTTGTAATGTCCCAGTTCTTACGTGAAAAGCCATAAAATCCTGTTCCTTGTTCATTACCCAAATAATATGCTGCAACACCGCTATTGAATGTAGTATTTGACGAATCAATCCCTGCTATTGCGCTACGCCTAGAGTATGGAATAGTTTTTTCTGTAACAAAATTTTGTGCGGTTATTCCTATATATGTATCTGTGTTATGAATATTAACTTTTGATTCATAATCTGTATAACTTGAGTTATTTGCTGTTCCAATACCTACTTTTCCATCATCTTTAATCACAAATTCAGTTCCTGCTGCTCTTGGAGTACCATCGGAGGCAGTTGCAAGTTCCACTCTTGTCTGTGGAATATTATTTACCCATGCGTCTATAGATTGGTCGGTTGTTGTGCCACCTGCAGGCAATATATTATTTACGATAAACCATTGTGACAAAGGTTCTCCGGAAACAATCACACCATTCACTTGCACGGTAATCTGCGTTCCTGCATTCATAGTTAAAGCACCTGCACCTGTAATGTGTACAGTAAATACACCGAATGCATCTACAGGAACTCCAAAAAATGATTGAGTTGCTGAATTTATCCCGTCATCAATAGTAATGTCAACTTGAGCGAGAGGCCCTGAAGTGATTATTTGACCGGCTGCATTATATGCAATACCTGAATACCAAAAGTTTGGCAAAGAATATGCAGTAGTAACTGCAAAAAGTAAAACAAGTAGTAAAGATAACTTTCTCATATTATAAATCCTTAAATTTTAAATATTTAATGATTATTTCAAAAGAGTATATATTAAGACTACTTACAGATAACCATTTATATTTATAATAGTGATTTCACCTTTTATACCAAAACAAATTTACTAAATAATTCCTAATTACTTTTAAAAATAAAATACAATAATTATACCATTTACCACAAAATATTGATAATTTTCATTTTTTTTAATAAATTGTGTAAAATTTTACACAAAAGTTTAATTTTTCCTTACATTTTAAATAAACAAAAAAGGTCTCCGAAGAGACCTTTTCTTCTGTTAGTTGGATTATTCTATTACTTATTTATGTAGATATTGGACAGAAAAAGTTTGACCCCCACTATTAAAGTTTAAAGTCATTGGAGCACCGGAATATTGAACAAGTTTAAAAGATACTTTATCTCCAACATTTAATCTTCTAGCATAGGAAATTACATTTGTAATCCAAGCTGATGCTGAAACAGGTGTGCTTACATCCATTTCAAAAGAGCCATTTATATAAAGAGATAAACCTGCACTTCCTGTACCAGAACCATTATTAATCCATAAAGCAGTTGCATTTATTTGATAAACACCTGGAACACTTATTGTATATTCACCAGTTGCAGGATTGTAGTTCGAACCACCATCTTCATTTTTAACAATCAACCAATTGACAATTGGTACATATGTTGCATGAGGAACAGTAATATTTGAAGTGAAAAGTTGCATACTTATTCCAACGGATTGGCTGGTCTGATCTTGCCAGCTGGCATTACCGCTTGCGTCTGAAGTCAGTACTTTGCCAATGCCTTCTGTACCATCAAAAATTGCTACTCTTCCTTTAAAATAACCTGCCCAAAGTTGATCTCCGGGATTAGTTGAAAAAACTTCAGCAAAGATTCCATATTTATTTGTTCTATTACCCGCAAATCCCCCAAAATATCCCCCACGTGCAAAAACACCAACATCTCCTCCATAAAACATACCTCCAACATATCCTTCAATTCTAGTACCAATTCCACTAGTGTAATCCGGATTTTTAAATGATCTTCCAACGATTGCTGGTCCTTCATCGGATCCAGTCAAATAACCTGCAATTCCACCACCCCAAACTGATCCTGTGTTCATACCCATAATTGCATTATCGTTTCCATAAGGATAAGCTGACACCGGGACATTTTTTAATGATGCAATTCCGTTATTGTCGCCGTTATTTAAAAGTAATACTTTTGAATTTTTGCTGGAAATTGTAGAATTTGTAGTTCCAATACCTACTTTTCCATTATCATTAATTTCAAATTCAGTTCCGGCAGCTCTTGGAGTACCGTCAGCCTTTGTTGCTAGTTCCACTCTTGTCTGTGGGACATTATTAATCCAGGCATCAACTGTTTGGTCGGTTGTTGTGCCCCCCGCTGGTAAAATATTATTTAATATAAACCACTGCGACAGCGGTTCACCGGAAACAATCACGCTATTCACTTTCACGGTAATCTTAGTTCCGGCATTCATAGTTAAAGCAC
>MHAC01000083.1 GCA_001804565.1 Ignavibacteria bacterium GWF2_33_9
AGAGAGGGAACGAATAATTCCCCTCTTGAGGGGTGTCCCGATGCAATCGGGACGGGGTGGATGTATTTATTTACAAATATTAAACAGCCCTGGATTCTTCGCTTTGCTCAGAATGACAGCCAAAAATTCCCCTCCTTTGGAGGGGTGGATCCCGATGAAATCGGGAGACGGGGTGGTTGAATTCAAAAACCCCCTAGCCCCTTGTAAAAAAAAAGTGGGAAAATACATAGATTTCGGGACAGGCAGGAATGACAGCCAAATCAAAGTCCCTCTCTTTTAGGAGAGGGATTTAGGGAGAGGTCGAAAACAAAAACCCCCTAGCCCCTTGTAAAAAAAAGGTGGGAAAATACATAGATTCCGGGACAGGCTCAGAATGACAGCCAAATCAAAGTCCCTCTCTTTTAGGAGAGGGATTTAGGGAGAGGTCGAAAACAAAAACCCCCTAGCCCCTTGTAAATCCCTATTTGTCGGGACTTTGAAAAGGGGGGGGTACATAGAATCCGGGACAGGCAGGGTATGACAATACAAAAAAAGGGTTCAAAATTTTGAACCCCTACAAATTACAATCTAAAATCTAAAAAAATTAAATAGTATAAATATTAGAGTGCACCTTCATCGTATGCTTTTTCACCATGCAATGCGATATCGAGACCAAGTTTTTCGTCGGCTTCGCTAACTTTAACAGGTGTGAAAAGATTAATTAATATCAGCATAATGTAAGTGAAGATAAAAGAATAGATTGCAGCAATTGCTACTGCAATAATCTGTGTCCAGAAAAATCCAGCATTGCCGAAGAATAATCCATTGGCTCCAGCCGGATTGAAAGTAGTGGAAGCGAAAACACCAAGCAGAATAGTACCAAGTACACCACCAACACCATGGACACCCCAAACATCAAGAGCATCGTCCCATTTCATTTTGTTCTTAAATTCTACTGCAAAATAACATACAGCTCCTGCAGCAATACCAATAATTGGCGAAGACCAAACAGGCACAAAACCCGCACAAGGAGTAATTGTTGCAAGACCTGCAATGGAACCTGTGAGTAATCCAACAAATTTTGGTTTTCGTTTCAAGATCCATTCAATCACAAGCCAGGCAATTGTAGCGAAGGAGGCAGCAATGTCAGTATTAATGAATGCAAGTGAGGTAATAAAATCAACTTGCACTTCGCTGCCTGCATTGAAACCATACCATCCAAACCAAAGAAGGCCGCTACCAATTGCAACAAGCGGTATTGAGTTCGGAGTAGAATTTTTGTCAGTTCTGTCTTTCACATAAAAGACAGAAGCTAATGCGGCAAAACCTGCAGTAGCGTGCACCACTATACCTCCGGCAAAGTCAAGAACACCCCAAGTAGCCATGAGTCCGCCTCCCCAAATCATATGCACAAATGGATAATACACGAAAATTTGCCATATAGTGAGGAATATCAAATACGATTTGAAAGTAACACGATTAACAAATGCACCTGTTATGAGAGCAGGTGTGATAATTGCAAACATCATTTGGTAAGCGACAAAGACTAATTCAGGGATTTTCCCGTTTGAGAACATCGAATCAACTCCGACTCCCATAAGAAAAATTTTGTCGAAATTTCCTATTATACCACCTTCGCCTCCACTGAAACAAAGTGAATAACCAAAAACTATCCAAAGAACTGTTGTCCATCCAAGCGAAACAAAACTTTGTATCATAATACCAAGAATATTTCTCTTAGTGGCAAGACCACCATAAAAGAAAGCTAAAGCAGGCGTCATCAACATAACGAGCGATGTTGCCAGAAGCATAAATCCTGTTGAACCAGAATCGAACATAATATACTCCAAAAAATAAAACAAAATTATGTTTTTATTCCGAAGTATATTATTCAAATAAACCTTAATTTAATAAGGGTTTACCCTAATATAATAAATATTCAGGAGATTTTTTGGCTAAATTTCAACTAGTTTGTTCTTTACAGCATATAGCACTAGTTCGATAGAATTTTTTAGTTTGAGTTTTTGAAGTATATGATTTTTATGAGCCTCGACAGTTTTTATACTAATGAAAAGTTTTTCGGAAATTTCCTTATTTGTTAGCCCGGAAGCAACCAATTTCAGCAATTCCATTTCCCTCGAAGTCAGTTCATCTTTGATTATGTGGGATTCTTCATTTTTTTGTTGTTTTGAATAATTAATCAGGAACAATTCAGAAATTTCTCGATTATAATAATATCCTTTTTCATAAATAGTGTTAATTGCTTCAATTAATTCAACCGAAGGAGCATCTTTGGGTAAATATCCATTCGCACCGGATTCTACCGCACTAATTACAAACTCTTCATTCTTATGCATTGAAAGTACCAAAACTTTAGCATCGGGGAATTCTTCCTTAATTTTTTTTGTAGCTTCAATTCCTGTAATTCCTTTCATGGAGATATCGGTGATAATGATATCGGGATTGTATGTTCTTGTATATTCAATCAGTTGTTCGCCGGAAGTTACACCTGCAACAATATCGAAATTTTCAATTTCTGAAAGTAGAGACACTACTCCATCCAGAAATATTTTATGGTCATCTGCAATAATAATTTTAATTTTTTCCATATTTCACCGGTATATTAATAAGGACTTCTGTCCCCTGAGAAGGTTTAGAACTAACCTTTATCCTTCCGTATAAAAGTTCAGTCCTTTCCATAATATTGTTTATTCCATTGCCAAAATCAATATTTGAAGTATCGAATCCAATCCCATCATCATTTACTTGAATCGTAAGGAAGTTTCCGTCAAAAGTAAATCTAAGGGAAGCATTTTTAGCTTGAGAATGTTTGAGAATATTATTCATTAGTTCCTGTACTATTCTGAAAATATATAGTTGTGATTTTTCAGGAATATCGATTTTGTCTAAATTGGTACAATCGAAATTAAAAGCAATTCCGGAATCTTTTTCAAAATCTTTGCAAAGTCTTTTTATTCCTTCGCCTAGTCCAAAATTAGACAAAACACTCGGCATCAAATCATTAGATATTGTCCGAATTTCATTTACAGTTTCTTTCATAATCTCGAGAGCTCCATTGAGATGTTTTTGTGCTTTCTCAAAATCGGAAGAAGCCATTTGTTCTAATTTCAATTTTGCGGCAAGCAGCATTTGTCCTAATCCGTCGTGCAAATCTCGTGAAAGTCTTTGTCGTTCTTTTTCCTGAGCATCCAAAACATAGCTTATTCTGAGCAGCTGCTCTTTATTCAGCTGTTCTGATTGCACAAAAAGAACTCTTGCCATATTATTAAATGAATTTATCAGCTCACCAATTTCATCATTGGACTTGTTTTCAATTATTACATTGAATTCGCCCTCACTAATCTTATTGGCTGCTTCACTAAGCTGTTTTACCGGATTGGTAATCTTCAGACTACCAAGGTAAACAAAACCAAAAATAAATAAGGACAAAACCAAACATAATATTACAATACTATTCCTTAGATTGTAAACGGCTACCAGGGCTTCCTTTTTATCTATTTCTGCAATTACTGCCCATTTGAGATTTTTCAGATGCAAAGGAGCGAAGGAACTCAGTACTTCGACAGAACGATAATCTTTGATGATTTTTGTGCTGCTCTCATTAACCATTGCTCTCATTGAAGCGATTGTTTTTACTTCAATATTTTTTATGGAATTTTCTTTAAATCTTGAGGATGTCCTTAGCAGATAATCGCCTCCTACAATATATGTTTCTCCTGTTTTGCCTAATCCACTCATATCCCCTTCTGTGGACATAATTGAATTAATATAATTTGAACTTATTTGAAAATAAAGCTGTAATTCTTTTTTGTCAGGCAATGCGAATCTTTTAGCAATTATAAAGGATATACTGCCATTTTCGACTGTATAATCATCATCATAAATCAGCGAATCTGCATTTTCGGATTTATCCAGAGTAGTCATTATTTTTGCAAATCGATTTTTCTTATCGTAACTACTTAATTCATACTCACTAACTGACTTATTGTCAATTTCGTAAACGTTATTATTGAAGATAATAATCACTTTATTAAAATAGACTTTTTTATTCAAAAAAGATTCAACTATTCCATTTTTGCTTTCTATTACATTCAATATGTTCGAAGTATTGGATTTCTTAAATTCATTTTCGATATAATTCGAAAGGAAAAGAACCTCTGAATCCCGTTCATGAAAAAAAGCAAATAGATTTTTAGATTTTTCGACTCGCACGGAGGTTAATTGATCGAAAGTTCTTTTGATAATTGCATTTTTGGATATATAGAAAGAATACCAACCAACAATAATGATTGAAAGTAAGCTTAATAAAAGGAAGTAAACAAAGTGTTTTTGAGTAATCGATATTTTAATTCTCATAAAACATTTTTTTAGGTTTTAAATCGAAACCACAAAATTAACAATATTAAGAGGAAGCAATTACATTAAGGCAAAAAAGTGAGGTAATAAAATTATGAAAATAATATTTTGGTCAGAATTGTATAATTTAAGGTATTATATATATATTATTTTATTCTATTGTTATAATATTCAAAATAATAGTTATATATTATCGTAACATACTATTTTAAAGATGTTTATAATTATTATTAGGATTAACGAATATTATTATTAGGACATATATTATATTAAAACATTTTTTTATTTTTGCATTTATACTGCAGTTTGTAATATCATGCGGTGATAATACAAAAACTGTATATACCAAAAAATCCTTGTCCCACAAATTTAGAATTTCAGGACATATAGTTCCCAAAGATAGCCTCTCCGATCCTAAAGTTGTCCCTGCCGGCAAACCAGCAAGAACTAGAGCAGGAAAACCGATAAGAATCTCAAGAAATTCAAATACTATTCCTGTTGGAATTTCTAAGAGAATAAAAGCAGGAAAACCGCAAATTCGCATTCCGGGTCAAAATTCCTATTCACTACCTTTAAGCTACAAGCCAAATGAAACTAGAGTATTAAGCGGAAATCCCGAAATAATAATTGCAAAAGAACCACACATAATGGAAAATACTCCCAAAAATTTAAGTTCTTTTGGGAAATTGCAAGGATTAAAATCAAATATTGTTTATGATATAACTCAGGACTATAATGGAAATATCTGGCTGGGAACAGAAGGAGGATTGACAAAATACGATGGAAATTCTTTTACTCACTATACAAAAAAACAAGGTTTATGTAATAATATTGTTCTATCTCTGCTGTACGACAAAAACAATAATTTATGGATAGGTACTAAAGGTGGAGGTATTTCAAAATTTGATGGCAAGTCTTTTACAAATTATTCAGAGAAAGAAAGTATATCAAATAAATTTATAACATCTATTTTGGAAGACAAAAAGGGTAATATTTGGTTTAGCACAGATGGAGGAGCTATAAAATATGATGGTAAAACATTTACGCATTATACTGAAAATCAGGGGCTGGCTAACGATATTATTTATTCCCTCTATGAAGACAAAAAGGGTAATATCTGGTTTGCTACTGATAATGGAGTATCAAAATTTGATGGACATGCTTTTGCCAATTACTCAAAAAGAGAAGGCTTGAAAGATAATATTGTTGTTAGCATAAATCAAGACAAACACGGGGATTATTGGTTTGGTACCAAAAGTGGCGCTATGAAGTTTGATGGAGATTTTTTTTACCACTTAACGAATGAAAATATATTAAACAATTCAACCATTACCTCAATTTTTAATGATAATACCGGTAAAATATGGTTTTCAACCTGGCACAATGGGATTTACAGATATGACTTAAAAAGCACAATAAGTGTTTTTTCAAAAGACCAAGGATTAATAAATAATGATGTAAATTGTGTTTTTCAGGATCAAAAAGGTATAATTTGGTTCGGAACAAATTCCGGTGGAGTAGTTAGGTATTATGGCGATTACTTCGATCATTTTACAAGCAAACAAGGACTTTCTCCCGGTCATATACAGTGTATTGCAAATGACCGTCAAGGAAATACCTGGATAGGTACTTGGGGCGGAGGCGTTTTTAAGTTTTCGGATAATGAAATTCTTCGTTACACATCTAAAGAAGGATTGATAAATAATGATGTTAGAAGCCTTCTTGAAGATAATGAAGGTAATCTATGGTTTGGTACATGGAAAGGCGTTTCGAAATTTGACGGAAAATATTTTACACAATATACTGCCAAGGATGGCCTGGAAAATAATGTTATTGTCAGAATTTTGCAGGATAATCAAGGAAATATCTGGTTTTCGACCGAAGGCAAGGGTGTCTCGAAATTTGACTGGAAACACTTTACACATTATAATACAAAATCAGGTTTAAGCGGAAATAACATTAAATCAATGATTCAAGACAAAAAGGGTAATATTTGGTTTGGAACGGAAAATGGAATTACCAAAATTAAACTTGCCAAAAATTCAGGAGAAATTGAAGGGAGTATAACTCATTTTTCTGAAAAGGATGGGCTGCCAAACAACAATATTGTTTCAATCCTTGAAGATAAAAAGGGCAATATTTGGTTTGGAAGTATGGGTGGCGGAATAGCAAAATATGACGGTCAATATTTGGAAACTTTCACCGACAAAGACGGTTTATTTAATAACGATGTAATGTCCCTTTTAGAGGATAAAAAAGGAAATATTTGGATTGGGACTCGCACCAGCATAAGTAAACTTGACAATGACTCTCAACAACTGAAATCTAACTCTAGCAACAAATTGCCTGACCACTCTTTGTTGAAATTTAAAAATTATAAGTATGAAGATGGCTTTTTTGGGATTGGTTGTAATACTAATTCATTAAGCGAAAACAAAAAAAATGAGATTTGGATTGGAGCAAATGACAGGCTGACAATACTCAAGACTGATGCAATCAGTAAAATTGAAAAATCACCTAACATTCAATTAACAGATATTAATCTATTCAATGAAAAAATCTCATGGACATCAATAGAGAAAAATAAAGATACTACTATTGCTTTAAGTAATGGAGTTGTAATAGGTAATATCAATTTTGACGGATTAACCCATTGGTACAATATCCCGAGAAATTTAAGTTTGCAGTATTATGAAAATTTTATTACATTTAATTTTATTGGAATCACAACACATTCCCCGCAGGAAATTCAGTATATTTACAAGTTAGACGGGTTCGACGACAGGTGGAGTAATCTCACCAAACTAACAAGTGCATCTTACGGCAACTTAGACAATGGTGAATATACTTTTAGGGTTAAGGCAATGAACATTGAAGGTTATTGGAGCAATGAATACATCTATAAATTCATTATACGTCCGCCTTGGTGGAAAACAAAGCTGGCATACAGCATTTATACTTTATTTTTCATTTTGGGTATTATCCTTGTGGATCGAATTCAAACAAATAGAGTTATTAAGAAAGAAAGAGAAAAAACAAGAGATCGTGAATTGGAACAAGCTCACGAAATTGAGAAAGCAAATAAAACATTGCAATCACAAATCAATATTATTGAAGATCAAAAGGTAGAATTGGAAAAACAAAAATTACTCAGCGATAACTTATTGCTAAATATTTTACCTTCTGAAGTAGCTGAGGAATTAAAAGCCAAGGGGTATGCAGAAGTAAAATATATAAAAGAAGCAACAGTACTTTTTGCTGATTTTATTAATTTCACCTCTCTTTCCGAAAAATTTACACCAAATGAATTAGTTGCCGAAATTCACGAATGCTTTTCTACTTTTGACCATATTATGAATAAATATAATATTGAAAAAATTAAAACTGTGGGTGATTCTTATATTGCTGCAGGTGGTTTGCCTTTGCCGTTTGAGGATTCTGCTTTAAATACCGTAAAAGCCGGACTTGAAATGCAGGATTACATTATAAAAAGGACAGAATCCCGGGAAAAACATGGACTTCTAAGCTTCAATATGAGGTTAGGTATTCATACAGGTCCACTCGTAGCCGGCATTGTCGGCGTTAAAAAATTCCAATATGATATTTGGGGGGATACTGTTAACACTGCAAACAGAATAGAAACCTGCGGTGAATCCGGCAAGGTTAATATTAGCGGTTGTACTTATGAAATAATCAAGGACCATTTTATTTGTAATTATCGTGGGAAAATAACTGCTAAAGGCAAAGGTGAAATTGATATGTATTTCGTACAGTCCGATTAGCAGCGAGCATGCATGCATTTTTCTTACAATAAATAATGGAAAATTTAGCATTTCTTTAAATATGCAAAAATATTAAATGCCGGCAAATTAATATCTTACATTATTTTCTGTGTTTCATTATTATTTACTTCTCAGCAATTACAAGCATCTCAAAATCCTCAGTTGTTAATTTATCCTCTCGAGAATAAGCTCCGATTTTAGAACCGAATATGTCAACGCTTCTGAAACCAAGAGACCTAAGAAGCCAAGTGATTTCGCTGGGAACATAATATCTTTCATTGCAATCCAAACTTCTCATGTTCCCGTCATCATCTTCAATATCGGTGATATTATTGTCTCGGAAAGTCATCAAGTCGAAAGAATTGCTGCGATAAGTCGTTTTTTCTTTATTATTTTCATCCATAAATTCTTTAACTGAGTGAAAGAGCGGGAAAAGAGCGTTCAATGTAGTGAAAATGAACTTACTACCTTTTTTCAGCGATTTAGCTGCACTTTTCAGAATTTCAAAGTTCATTTCGTCGGTTTCCATTAGAGAAAATCCTCCTTCGCAAAGCATTATAGCCCCATCATATTCTGAATCGAAAGGAAGATTCCTTGCGTCACCCTGCAGAAAGTTAATTTCCAGATTCTCTGCTTTCGCTTTTTCCCTTGCTCTTGCCAGCTGCGATTCGGATAAATCAATTCCTGTAATATTATACCCCCTTTTCGTGAGTTCAATAGAATGCCTGCCTGTACCGCAGCCAATATCAAGGATTTTCATAGATTTATCAAAATTGAATTCTCTCTCGAGAAAGTCGCATTCTCCCATAGTCCCCTGAGTAAAGACTTCATTATCATACTTTTCAGCATAATTTTCAAATAATATTTCGTACCATTGTTTCATAATTTACCTCACAACCACAAATTTCATCGGTTTCTCATTCCCAATCCTCACAAAATACACTCCCGACTGCAAGGTGGAAATGTCAATTCTTATATTCCCCTCTTGAGGGGTGCCCGAAGGGCGGGGTGGATGCATTTCATCCCCAAATATATCGAAAATCCGGATTTGCTGTAGAACACCCCCTAACCCCCTCTTTTCAAGAGGGGGAACATTCAAGGCAATATATTCCGTTGCAGGATTTGGGGAGATTGGCTGATTTATTTCCTTATTTTCATTTACCCCCACTGTATACCATTGGTTTGAGAATAATCTCATAGTAATTCTACCAGAAAATATTTCATTCAGACTATTGAATCTGATAATATTAAAGAATTTGGTATATGAATATAGTGGTCTATCAATTGGATTATTGATTACAATTGACTTAGAATCTTCGTCATTATAATATCCTTCAATTATTGTTTTGGACCCGTCATACGAAAATCCAAAAAAAGAAATCCAATTGAAAGTATTAAAATTAA
>MHAC01000084.1:0-34748 GCA_001804565.1 Ignavibacteria bacterium GWF2_33_9
AATGAAAATTAAAACATATATTTTTATCTTATTTGTGTTATTTTCAATGAAAGGCTTTTCTGAATCAAATGAGCACTTTAAATTTATTGATTCACTTTGTCATAAATCTTTTTATCCTCACTCATTTATTGTAAAGATTGATACCTCAAATTATTTAATTGTTCAAAAAGATTATGAAACCTGGCAGGACTTGACAAATTTTTCTATTTTTAATATTGCAGATAAGTCAATATCATACATAGATTCGAATATTTACAATACTTTTTTCCCAAGTTGGAAATTAGCTTTATTTTCAGGAATTAAATTAGATAATAAAATATTATTAAACGGAATTAGAGATAGTTCATTAGTTGTTTTTGAATGTGATAATGGAGTTTGGGGTAACTGGTCTGAAAAAAATATTTCATTACCTAACGATAGCACTAAATATTCAAGTAGAGCAAAAATTAAATCAAATCCATTCAATAATGATAATTTATATATCTATTCTTACGTATTCGCCGGTGGAAAAAATCCACATATTAATTTCTATCTTTCAACTGATAAAGGTAATTCATGGAGTTTAAGTGACATTCATATTCCTCTTGGATTCGTAAACGGAGATTACCAAATTGTGTCTGAAGATTTTATTTACGCTGCTTCAAGGTATGATTTATATAGAATTGATTTTAAAAAACATACTGTGGATACTGTTAAAGTTATTCCTGAGGTTCCGGAAAGAGATTATTGGATTTCCAATATTATTTTCAAAGATATAGAAAATGGGATCCTAGAAGTATCCCACAGAGATAAAAATGTAAATGGTGAACTTAAAAAACTTTTTGAATATTATAAAACAACAGATGGAGGATATACATGGGAAAAAACTTCAGAAATTAACCTAAGATTTTTTGGAATAGGTAAAAATTTTTTTTATTATCAAAATAATAATGAACTAAAGGGATTTTCAGATTCTCCGGAATTAATTTCAACAGAGGATTATACAGATAGCTGGAGCATAGAAACATTTAATTCTAAAAAGCCTTATCCATTTATAATTAAGGATTATTGTCCTGTTATTGAAGGAAAGCAGTATTTAGTTGTTGCATTTAATGGACTTTGGGAATTCAATGTAGATATAACTTCTGTTGATGACATTGCAAACTCAGATAACAGCCTTATTTATCCCAACCCAGCCACTGACTTTATTACTGTAGATTTGGGCAACTACATTCTTCAGGGTATGGGCGAAGGGCATACCATCAGCATTTTCGATGTGCTGGGTGAGAAGGTGATGACAATTGAGACACGTAGCAACGAGTCTCTACAAAACTTTGATGTGTCCTCCCTGCCTCCGGGAGTGTATTTTGTGAGGATTGGGGATGTGGTGCAGAAATTTGTTAAGTTGTAATGAATGGGGTATCATCATAAAGTAACAAAACAGATTAGAAAATATAATTTTTCTGGAAAATACCACGCAATTCACAAAAATTGACGAATTTTGTAACTTTTTGAATTGACAAAATACTTAATTTGAGAATATGCTGAATGTAAATAATATATCCATGCAATTTGGGGGACGCTTCCTTTTTGATAATGTATCAATTTCCGTGGGCGAAAATGACCGAATAGGATTTATCGGACGCAATGGAGCCGGGAAATCAACTATGTTGAAACTGATTTATGGATTGGAATCTCCCGAAAGCGGAAGTATTTCGATGCCAAATGGTTACAAGCTTGGTTATTTGCCGCAGGAAATTAAAAATGATTCCACCAAATCGGTATATGAAGAGACCGAGAGCGCCTTGGATGATTTGAAGCAGCTTGAGATGGATATTGAAAAATATTCCAAAGAATTGGAAGAACGTACCGATTACGAAACAGATTCATACATGAGAGTCATTGAAAAGCTGACCGAAGCAAGTGAATTATATCATTTAAGCGGTGGTCAGACTATGGAAGCAGAAATCGAAAAAGTACTTACTGGACTTGGTTTCGAGAAAAGCGATTTTACAAGAGGAATGAATGAGTTTAGCGGCGGCTGGCAAATGCGTGTGGAACTTGCGAAAATCCTCCTCAAGCAAAATGACTGTGTAATGCTGGATGAGCCGACGAATCACCTAGATATTGAATCTATTCGCTGGCTTGAAGTTTTCCTGAAAAATTATAAAGGTTCGGTTCTGATTGTATCGCATGATAGCCGCTTTCTGGATTTCATAACAAATCGAACAATCGAATTTTCTTTGGGTAAGGTATATGATTTGCCATATCCTTATTCTAGATTTATCAACGAACGTGCCGGCCAGAAGGAACTCCAACTTGCTGCATATAATAATCAGCAAAAGCAAATAGCTCAGCAGGAAAGATTTATTGAAAGATTCAAAGCAAAAGCCTCCTTTTCTTCGAGAACACAATCGAAAGTGAAGCAATTAGAAAAAATCGACCTAATCGAAGTGGAAGAAGAAGATACATCTAAAATGCGATTCACATTTCCAGAACCTCCTCGTTCTTCACGCTTAATTTTCGATACAAAGGGACTTTCCAAGAAATATGATGAAAAACTTATTCTGAATAACATTGATTTCAGCTTGGAAAGAGGTGAGAAAATTTGTTTCGTCGGTAAAAATGGCGAAGGCAAGTCCACACTTTCGAAAGTATTGGCAGGTATTTTGGATTTTGATGGAGAATTAACACTTGGAACTAATCTCTCACTAGGATATTATGCTCAACATCAAGCAGAAATGCTCGATCCCGATGCAACTGTTTTCGACATAGTCGATAGAGCTGCAACAGGAGAAATTCGCAAGAAAATACGTTCCTTACTAGGAGCATTCTTATTCAGCGGTTCAGCAGTGGATAAGAAAGTACGGGTGCTCTCAGGCGGCGAAAAATCACGCTTGAGCATATGTAAATTGTTACTTCAACCAATTAATATCATGATATTGGATGAGCCTACAAATCACTTCGATATGATATCAAAGGAAGTGCTCAAGAATGCTTTGCTAGATTATAAAGGTGCACTCATAATTGTATCGCATGACCGTGACTTTCTTCAAGGACTAACCACGAAAACTGTCGAATTCAAAAAAGGGAAAATTAAAGAATACATTGGCGACATAAATGAATTTCTTGCTCAACAGCAAATAGATTCCTTAGACTCAATTGGATAAAACAGAATAGTAATGGTGTAAAGGCAGTATGGCGGTCCCGACAGGATTCGGTTAATATTGCGAATATAATTATTTATCAATTACTTACAGAAGCTCATAATTGGCTGAGTGACCATTTGAGTGACTATTATTGCTAAGGAATGATTTTTTTTCCATCTGCTAATGCTAACTAAATAAATTTGAAAATTCTGTTTCAATTTTTTTTACTTCTTTTTCTGTGAGTTCTGCAAACATTTTATCGGATTTTCTTTTTGATAATTTTCCTTCATTATGAGTTAATATATTGATTAATAAATCAATCATTTTGTCAGGCATTTGGAATTCATCATCAAGCCAAATTTTCATTTTATCATATTTCAAAAGATACTCAGCTTCTCGTGGAATTATGTTGTTGATTGTTTCCTCCACACATTCGATTAAAAATTCCGTCTGCTTAGTTGCATCGAAATATCTATAAAAATCAATCGTGTCATTCAATACTTGAATATTATTCTTCGATGTTTTTTCCCAATTGATGAATTCCAGTAAAGGTGATGAAAAAGATTCCAATACTTTCCTGTAATCGATTATTCGTTCTAATATTGCAGAGGATACCGGAAAAACAATTCCCTGCGGAGTGAATTTCGTTTCGGCAAGTATATGATGTATCAAATACCTGTGTAATCTGCCATTACCATCTTCAAATGGATGGATAAAGACAAATCCGAATGCTATTGCCGCAGCAGATAGTAGGGGATTGAATTTATTATCTTTTAATAAATTATATGCACTCAAAAGACCATTTACGAGTTGCTCAATATCCTGCCATTTTGCAGAGATATGATCCGGTATAGGTTCACTCGTGTTCCTGTCGTGTACTCCAACGAATCCTCCTTCGGTGCGAAATCCCATTGAAACAAATCTGTTATTATCTATTATTATCTGCTGAAGTCTAAGCAATTCTTCAACTGTTAGCGTTGTTGAACCAGCTTGTCCGATTGCTTTGCCCCATCTCACTGCTCTGGAATTGCTTGGTTTTTCTCCTTCTATGGAAAATGATGCTTTCGAATCCTTCAGCATCAGGAATGCAGATGTTCTAAGCAAGATATCTTTATGAATGCTTTCGGATAATTTATTGGTTTTCGAAGGTATATCATCCAGTATATATGCTTCAATTTTTTTTGTTTTTCGGATTAATGGGCAAAAGTCAACTGTACCGGGTAAATTGTTTATAATTCTGTGCCTGCCGGATTTTACACCTCCATCCAAGCAATATTGCTGCTTTGCATCTACCAAAGGGATAAATTTTAATTTGGTATCTGCATTCGGAATCGATAGAATCTTATTCATTAAAAACTCATAAAGAAACCATATTTTCAAACTATATTGTCCCTTAGGTTCAATTGAGAGTATAGATATCATTTCCTTTTCGGAGATTTGTTCAAATAACTTCTTAAAGAAAAGAAGATTAATTCCTTCATATTTTAAAGCAAATACTAAATGTTCATAAATTGAGTCATTTGGAGTGTATGATGGAGGAAAAGCTAAATATTCATCATTTTCATATCTGTTAATTTCTTTGTTAATTATTATTGCAATTTTTGAAGGAATAGGCAGAGAAAGTTGATATAGATGTATAATTGCAGTATAACCAACGATTGTTCCAAACTCGGGAATAACTTTACCCCGAAAAACAGACGCTTTGACCGAAATATTGACGCTATTCATACAAAAACCCTAAAAATACACGCTTAGTTTTTACAAAAATAGTTAGAAATTCCCAAAAAGCAATAGATATTGCCAAAAAATACACGCAATTCTATGATTTACCCAAAATATGTACGACCTCGATTTATGAAAAACGCATAAAAATGATGAAAAATACTTGTGAATTGATAACAATTTTGAATAATACTTAACCGATAAAGCAACATCTCTAACTTGCTTTACCGAAACTGATACTTTATTTTCTTAGTGTTGCTTCTTCAATCACTCTTGTGATAGTGAAATAAACATTTATTAGATTTTATTTTTAAAATAACTGATTGCTATCATAATAAATAAACAAAACTTCAAATTATAGATTATTTAACCTATAATATGAAGCTTAAAAACTGTATGGATTATAAACTCAATTGTCAATCAGTATCAAATACTGGTGAAGGAGGGCAACATCTATATTCTTGAGACTTTTCAAGTAATTCTATCTGTTTTTCAAGTAAGTCATTCTTTAATTTGTAATATCTTGCCCTTTCTGGTTCCAAAGTGTTGCATTCGTCCAGACAACCTTTCACAATAATTCCTGCAGTAGGTAAAGAAAATTCCTGATAAAATTCTAAATGTTCCTTAATGACTTCAGAGATGTTTCCTTTTTCATCAATAATTCTACTTTCAATAAGCTCACTCTTTAATTTATTATCCAGTTCGATTCTTAATTCATTAGTAGTCATTTGCTCATCTTTTGCAGAACTTAAGTTTGGTTTATTTAAACTCCTTGATTTATTTACAATTAAGTCGTATGGTGCTACCATGGCTGCAAATTGTGAACCCGTTGATAAAGATATAATTCTCTCAATTTTTACGAGTTCAAAATGAATAGTCTGTTTTTTATTTAATCGATAAAAAATATAAGTTACAGCATGGCTTGTATTGTCATTTTTAAATTCACGAGAGGAGGACTCAAAATGATCTTCAGTACTTCCTTCTGAGTGACTTCTTGTACTTACTTCACCGATAGACATTGAACTTGCAGTCTGTGTTGTATTTATTGCTTGAGAAGCAGATGATTGCATATTTGAACTTTGAGTGTAAAGATAATCCAACAAAGAAGAATTATCATAACTTGTGCTTGCACTGCTGCTGGCACTGGCTCCAAATCCTAAGAAATCAATACCTCCTTCTGCATCTCCTTTAAAATTCCATTTCCCTTTTTCTGAAGTAGTCGCAGTCCCGGATTGTTGATTCTCATATTTTGAGAAATAATCCTGTGTTGCTGTCATAAAATAATTTTCTTCTGACATTTGTTCATGTCGATAACTCATCTGAGTTTCCTTGTCAAATGTAAATTTCGACCTCCGATCAGTAGAAAATAATCTTACTTTTTCTCCAGGAAGTAAAGTCGTTGTGTATACTGGATCACCTAATACTAATCCTTTAGTACATCTTTTTAGTCTAAAACTAAGTATTAGTTGTGCAATAAAAGTGTATTTATCTTTGTATCTTATGGGATAATTCAATGTTCTTGTAAAGTAAATTTCATCGCAGTTGTCGTCTTTTACTAATTCCGGACAACACGGAATTTTTTCGACTAAATCTTTTTCCATTATTTTACTCCAATTTTGATTATGCTTACTCTATTAAGGATTTTCAGCAAATTTCCTTCATAATAAAATTAAGTTGACAATAAAATAGAAAAGTTCTGAAAGAACATACAAATGAATCATTTACAAAAGTACTATCGAATTGAAAATATTAAAATTGTAAGGTAAGGTAAAAAAGAGAAATCATTAATTATTAACGTTACTCTTAAAGAATTCTACTGGAATGTTCTGTGAAATATTTTTTCCATCTTAATTCCCCCCAGACCTTTGCTATTCGGTCTGTTTAGTTAATATTATTTATTTAATCCTGTTTATTAACAACTTAAAACAGTTTGCAACTTTTCTTTCATCAGGAATTGTTCGAAATGCCAATGCCGATAATTCAGTTTGATATTTTGCTTTTAATTGTTCCCATATCTTTTCAAAATCGAGTATCAAATGAGATTCAGCTAACTGTTTGTTCCTCCATCCAACTGGTTCATCAAACATCATTCTGTCGTGTTCAAGTATATCTATAAATCGCTTTTGAAAAGTATCTGAAGATATAAATTCGATGCAATCAGCATCATTAATCAAGAAAAATAAATCGTAAAAGTGTCTTATTTTTTTCGAGATGCTATCCACATAATTTTCTTCAAACGAAAACCGGATTAAAGAAACAATTTTTTCCAACATTGTTTGTTCCTTGTTGAGTACATTCACCTGAAAGGGTTGAAGGTTGTATTGTTTAATATATTTTTCATTGTTTGTTTGCTTTAAAAAGTCAAACACAAAACTTTTTAGAGTGAGACGTTGAAAAGGGAAAGGATTTGCAAAAGAATTTATTTCTACAATAATTTTATTGTTCTGGTTCCTTTTTTCGATACTTTTATACTGAAACACCGATTTTCGAAATCTTGAACCCTTGCTGGTTATTTCTTCAATATGCAATTCAGTCAAGTCTTGTGTAATCTCTTTTTCGGTATTACGTATAATTGTTTTAATCTCATTTCCAGTTTTTGGATTATCGTTTATTATTGCTATATCTACATCCTCAGAAAATCGGTCTATCAGATTATATCCCTTAGATAAAGATGTCCCTCCTTTAAAAACACATTCGTTTACATATTCACTCATCGCCAAGCGGCTCAAAACTAAACTAATCCAGTAATCTTTTTCTACAAACTCAAGTTTAATATCAAGATGTTGTGAAGCAGTCCTCAATATATCGGAAAATAATTTTGTTTCATAGTGTAGTTTCATCTTATATTCCATTCAGCTGATTTTGATAACACATCATTCAAATTTGGATAATTATAATTTGTAATTGGATTTAGTGATTTTCTAAGGGATTGTGTATATTCATTTTTCCATGTTTCATCTAAAATAGCACCTAATAATGCTCTTGTTGAAGGCGGATACTTGAATGCTAATCTGACTAAAGTTTGAATCTGCTTTTCGAACAATTGATTAATAATATCCTTTAATCTCTTGCATGAAGTCCTGAGGTCAGAATCCGGAATTTTTTTTATAAACCTGATTGAATCTAATATTTGTAATAACGGGATATTTTCTTCAGTAATAATGTTCTTTTGTTTAATAAATGCAATTTTGTAAATACCTCTCTTGATTGACGACCTGAGCTCATTTTTACCAATTTGAATCGTGTTACTTACTTGTGTTGTTAGTCCAAGCATATTATAGATTGAATAACCCGTTAGATAGCCGATTTTTTTGCCGTCATTTTCCAATAAGTCTTTTACTATTTGCTCTTGTTTTGGTTGTAGTAATCCAAAATCAGTTGTTTCGGGCTTATAGAATTTACCTTTGGATAGTTTGCAGATTTTACCGGATTGCACCAACCTGTTTAGTGCTTTTATTACTGCTTCTTTCTTATTCACCTCACCTATAAAATCCTTATAGGTGAAAACATAACCTTTGGGTAATCTATCAATCGTAAATATAATATTTGAAGTTACTTTCATTGATTTATCTTTTCTCAATAAGACTGATTTATGTCCAGTTTATTGTATAAAAAACTGGACAAATCAATTTACTTTTCCACATTGTACAATAAAACAAAGGTATATGAGTTGAAAAACGAAGTTTTTCAACTCATATACCTAATCGGGATTATTACCTCATTTGCCAAAATAACATTCTGCATTTTATTTTACAAATTATTTTTGATTTATTTTCATCCCCTCATTCTCCCCAGACCTTTGCTATTCGGTCTTTGATTATTTGTTCTTTATTCTGAACCCAATATTCAAGTATTTCTATAAGTGATTCAGCTCCGTGAATACTTTTACAATCGATGTAATAAGTTGTAGAATCCAAATAATGTGCCTGAATTTTATTCGTTAACTGCTGAATCATTTCAACAATTTTTTGGAAATCATTTCTTGAGCCGTTACTTAGTTGTTTTGCTTCAGGGTTAGTTGTAATGTTATAATCTTTATGGGCAATCCATTTATTTCTCCAATCTCTACAAAATTCTGATGATGCATTTACAAATTCCAATTCCTTTTTACATTCTTCTTTGAAAGGTTCATCTTTCATCTTAGAGATGAACAAATATAAACTTGCATTGACAAAAGGACCTGTTTTTTCGGGATCTGTTATTCGGGTGACAGTAAGTATTAATTCTTTCCAAAATATTGTATGAACTAAATAAAAAAGATAAGGTGCTGTTTGATTTAAGAGATTTATACGTTTTTCATTTACACCATACAATTCTTTAAACTCTTCCCAAAGGGATGATAAATAATATACATCATTCAGTAATTCATAAAATAAAAAACCTAATTCATTACCCATAGTATCAATGAGTTCTTGTTTGTATTCTTCGGCTGTTTGATTACGATTATCTCCCATCCTATTCCCCCCAAACCTTACTAATACGGTCTTTGATTTTTTGTTCGAAGATTTCGATTAACTGTTTGCTGGAATTTACAAGTTCCTGCTCCTTTTCTATTCTTGCAACGATTTTTTGTTGGGTTTCGAGAGTTGGTAATGGTATTTGAATCTTTATTATTGAATTTCCATTGAACTGTGGCTGCCCTCCACCGGTCATAAGTTTTGATGCTTGTTCAATATAATTATGACTTTGTGCAAATACCCAATAATACTTTGGAAAAACTTTTGATGTATTAAAATTTAAACGTATTAAAAATGAAGCAAAAACAGCAGGATAATCTTCATCAAAAATCATTGTCTTTCCGTATGTAGCTCCTGTTCTTGCAACAAGAATATCATTTTTCTTAACAAGACTCTGTTTTGCAATATCCGTTAAGTCAATGAATTTCATTTCGGAATTTTTTAATTTTCCATCCGACCCTATGTCTGTAATTCTAATAAATCGTGCATCTCCTTTTTCTTTAGCTGTTTCAGTGAAACCATATTCTGGCTTACACACTTCCCCCAGTTCTACCATTTCCCATTCAGGGTCTATGTCTATTTTTGGTTTGTAATTTTCTACTATTTGGCGGGCTCCATCAATGATTTTCTGGTATCCCTCTATTTCGGCAACAATTTCTTCCTGCACCGATAAGGGTGGGAGAGGAATTTTTAATTCACGAATTATTTTTTGGGAAATATTGGGTTGAGCACCCCCGCCACTTAGTGATATCATATAATTCTTCAATGATTTCAATACTAAATAAAGATATTCTGGTATTGATTTTTCATTAGGTAAAATACCACAAACAGCTTGATTTGTTGCAGCTTCAAATTTAAGAATACCCACTTGACCAGCTGTTGCTCCATACATTGCAACTAAAATAGTATTAATTGGAAGAATTTTTGCTGATGAATTTTTCAATCCTTCTTCTGTAATGAATAGTTCGGATTTATAAATATAACCTTGTGCAATCTCACCACTTCTCAACCAAGGGATTTTTCCATTTTGATAATATTTGTCAAATGATTTAAGAGGAGTTCCACCAGAAGAAGTTTCAAACATATCTCCAATTGTTACAATTTCATATTTAATTGAAGATACTTCTTGAATATTCTTATACCTTTCTCCACTCAAATTATATTCACCTTTCTCGGCTATTTCTGTCTTGGAAACCAAAGAAATTAGGTCATCATCAGGAAATTCAATCTTCTCACCTTTGGAAAGTGAATTATGATAGTTCGATAATTTCTTGAAAATATTTGGCATATCGTTTTGCTTAACCGGACGGCGTTGTGCTCCCAAATCGAAACCATCTGCCGTAATTTTTGCAAAGATTATTTTATCTGTTTTTCGGGCAAGCGACCTGTCCAGCCAAAGAATTGAAGTTTTTACTCCGCTGTACGGATTAAACACACCTGCCGGAAGCGAAATCACACCCACCAGAAAGTTTTCGTCCACAAGCCATTTACGCAGGTTCTTATAAGCGTTACCACTTTGGAAAATGATTCCCTCGGGAACAATGATTGCGGCTCTTCCGTTTGGTGTGAGATGTTCAGCCATATAATCCACGAAAAGAACTTCACTGCGGTTACTTTGAATGCTGAAGCGTTTATGAGGGCGTATCCCGCCTTTAGGCGACATAAACGGAGGATTTGCAAGGATAACGTCATAATACTCATTCCATCGGTCTTCGCTCGTAAGAGTATCGTACTCGAAAATGTGCGGTTCAGTAAATCCGTGCAGGTATAGATTAACCAAACTCAACCGAACCATATCGGGAGATATATCGTAACCCTTAATATTGTTAATCAGCCGTGCACGTTCATCAGGAGTGATTTTATCACCTTTATACTGCTTTCCGTTTATGGTAATATCTTCGAGTTTCACATTGTGCATTTCAAAAGCATGAGGGTCTTTCACTGCATCGTAATTGCTGGAATTTTGTTTTAAAATATGCTTATAAGCAGAGATAAGAAAACCGGCAGTACCGCAAGCAGGGTCGAGGATAGATTCATTCTTATTCGGGGCAATAAGTGCAGTCATAAAGTCAATTATGTGTCTTGGAGTACGGAACTGTCCCGCATCGCCCTGACTTCCCAAAACCGACAGGAGGTATTCGAAAGCATCACCCAATTTTTCGCTATGGCTATAATTAAAATCATCAATAATTTTCAGAAAACTCTTCAAAGTTTCGGGGTCACGGTAAGGCAAATAAGCATTTTTGAAAATATCACGGAAAAGTTGAGGCAGATTAGGATTTTGAGCCATTTTATCGATTGCTTCGCTGTAAAGAGTGAGCATTTCGAATCCACCCAAACGAGGATTGAAAATCTTCCTCCAGCCAAATTTGGAATAATCACCCGAAAAAAAAGAGGGCTTACCTCCAAGCTCTTCGGCTTCTTTGTCCATATCGTCCATAAATTTATAAATCAAAGCAATAGTAATTTGCTCAACCTGACTTTTCGGGTCAGGAACTTTACCCACGAGAATATCACGAGCAGTATCTATACGGCGTTTGGTTTCGGTATCTAACATCTTTTCCTTATTATTTTTTTTGGTTTAGTATTTGTAGTTGGGTTAGGCATTTATTGCCTTTTCTAATATTTCGATATTGTCTTTCAATAGAATTTTCTCTTCATGATTTAAGTGAATCAACGAGTGGGACTCAAATACAAGAAAATAAATACATTTCAGATAAGTTTGCAAATCATGTTTTATTTGATTAATATTATAAACATTAAGTTGCGGCTTAAAATGAACATATTCATTTCTAATTAGGTGAATTCTTATTATATTTTGCATTTCATCATTAGTTAATTCTAATGCTTTTTGTCCTTCATATCTATTCATAAATACTTTTGGATCCATCACTCTGGCAAGTACTGTCTGGAAACCAATTAAATTTTTATCATTAAAATCAACATTCACAGTTTCAGTGGAAACTTCATTATCATTTTCAGCAGATACTTCATTAAATTTAATTCTAAGTTTTTCTAATTCAACCGAATAAATAATTTCATTCCATTTAATTTTATAGAAATACTCACTTAAATCAATCTTTTCAGATTTAATCCAATCAATACCATTCGTTGAAGAAAAGTATGGTTTATTGTTGTTGTTATAATTTAATACATTTCTGAAATTTCCATTTGTTTGCACTGCAATACAAATAGAATAGAAAGCGTGGTGGATACAAATAGTTATCCATTTCCACTTTTTATGTGATTCTTTTTTAAGAAGAAAGGTAGCTGTATTTAAGGAATCAACAGCATTATTCCATTCATGGAACCACAACTCTTCATCATTTTCCTGCAACTCTAATGAAGCCTTCTGAAGCATTTCAATTGCCTCATCAGACTCTTCTGTGTTTAAATCAATATTATCAATAATTATTTTATTCATATATTTCCATTATTGCAAAACAATACTTTCTAATTCATATTAATACGATAATTATTTATCAATAAAAATTTTTTCTATCCACTTGCATTAAAGATTGAGCCCATACAAAACCATGAGGTGTTTTTTTATTATTATATAAGCAGCCTTCATATACGATTATATTAAGAAGAAACTGCAAAATAAAAATAAAAATAAATGATTCAATTATTAAATCTACCAGCCAAGAAAAATAGTATTTTAATTTAAAGTCTTTATCAAAATATACTTTGCCTGAATTCATGAATGAAAATCTTGATATAATATCGTAATCTAATTCATGTTTTTCTAAAATATCTTCATTAATTTCTCTTTTTTTAATAAGTTTTATGAATAAATTATCAGGATCTTCTTCGGTATTTTCATCATATATTTTAATAAGTTGAAAGGGTCTAAAATCTGTAAATGAGTAAACAAAGAATTTCGGAATATAGAAAAATAAATAAATCATTACAAAAGGTAAAAATGCAAATCCAATATAATAACTTAACATTTTAGAATATGTTCTAAAAATATATTTCATCTTTAAAATTTTATCTGTTTTTACAAATAATAAAACAGGGGAAAAAATAATAACAATTATTAACATTATGATGTTAGCAATCGTCAGATAAATTGGGAATAAACTAATATTATGTGAAACAACAGATGTAAAATAATTATATCCTTCCAAAAGTAGTAATGCTGCAAAAATTGAGACAAAATAGTACATAAAATCTATTGCAAATTTTATTTCAAATCTTGAAAATCCATATTTTCTTAACCTAATATATATTTCGATGTTACTACGTTTGGAAAAATCATCTGTATCTTTAACATTAATCCTTTTTATCCTTTTTATCAATATAAATGGGTAACAAAATAAAAATACAATTGATAATGTAGTTGACTTAACAAGAAAGTTAATAAAAATCCATATTTTTGAAAGAATTTTTTTCATAGTATTATTAATCTGTTAATTTGATGAGTTAAAGTACTCCTACTCCAATTATAAGAAATTGTATTTTCTATATAGAATTTCGCTTCACCTATATTCTTGATTTTAGTAATAATGATAATATTATGCCACCATGGAATTTGCGTAGCAAGTTGCTTCGCAAATTCATTTTCGTTTTCCCAAAACAAATACCATTTCCTAATAAGTTCAAGATTTCTTTTCGAAAATCCTTTCATTTCATTAAATTCACTCATTAAATCTAAGCTAAGTTTTTCGATAAGTTTATCTCCCCATGAACTTTCTTTTTGAATTTTTACAATGTCGGAACCTAATTCCCAATAAAAATTAAGAAGTTCAGTATTAACTCTAATAGCAGCTTTTATTTGGACTCTTTTTATTTTACTTTTTAAATCGGAGAGCCATTGATTATAACCAGGATTAATTTTCGTTATTTTTTCCATAATTAATAAATATTACATTAACTTTCCTAAATTTTCCAAAATTTTATCCATTTTGCACCGACATTTACACCGACAATTTAATTATCAATTATTTCCCAATGTCCTGCTCTATCCGAGCCAACCCTTCTAATTTTTCCTTCTTTCTTCAGTTTATTGATATTTTTCCTTATAGCACGGTCAGAAATTCCAATTATTGATGCCATTTCAGGAATAGTGATTTTTGAATTTATCGAAATCAATTCTATTATTTTCAAGGAACTTTTCAAGGAACTTTTCTTGGTAGTTTTCAAGGAACTTTTCTTGGTAGTTTTCAAGGAACTTTTCTGGGTAGTTATCTGTGTATTTTTCTGGGTAGCAATATTGAACTCCCTCAAAAAAGTTACCGTAAAGAAATTATTCATATTGAAAGTTGCCGGCATTAATCCTTCTGCCTTAAGAGCATTTTGAATTCGATTAATTCCTGTCCCGAGTTTTTCAATATAATTTGCTCTCAACATTGTTGAAGCGATTAGAGGATTGCGTGCAACACTTTTCGTCCCGAAGTCATCTTTATCCAAACCCTTTGGCAAACCACCTGGATTAGAAATTTCTACTCTATCATCAAATATCTCTATTAATACGTTAGCACCTTTTTCGAAATAATCACGATGCACGACAGAATTGATTATTGCTTCACGAAGAGCTTCTTCGGGAATTTCTAAAATTTCTTCTCTCTGCAGAGATTCTATTTTATACCTTAAATTCAAATGTTTTTTCAGAAAAATCATTGAATCTTCAACATTGGTAATTAAATCGGAAGTAAAGTCTTTCCTGTCGAGGATATTTACTTTTTCAATTCCCTTGTACAAAACACCAGTAACTACTGCCTGAGGAAATATTCTGATTGGATTCTCAGCAAAAAATAAAATACCGGCATTATTCATGATTTGAGTATTTCCAAAATTAACTAAAAGTCCTAAATTGGCAAGAACATCATTAGCAGGATATTCTTCGGAAATTTTGCATTTTCTGATAAAGTTGCGATACTTTGCATTGTCTATAATCAAATTCTTAGCAATGTCACTTTCAGTCAATTCATCAAATTTGATTCTGCCTTCATATCTAAATATCGCAAGAATATCTTCAGTATTCATTTTTTGTGATGTAGCACCATTCCTAAGGTAAAAACCAGAAGAACATTTATAAGGTTTCCGATTACCTTCGGGGACATTGATTATTGCAATATTCTCAAATTTATCAATTGATATTCTAATAGGAGGATCACAGTTTTCAGCAATACTTTGTATTTCGGATTTTGATTTATTTGTTAGTTTGAATCCTTTGATTTGCCCATCATCACTTATTCCAACAAAGATTTTACCACCGGAAGCATTAGCAAAAGCAACAATTTCCTTATCAATTTTGGATAGAGTTTCCTTAAATTCAGAATGATAACCTTCACCTTCCTCAAGGATTAACTTTAACCAGTCATTATTAATATCTTTTCTTAACATATTTTCAATTAATCAATAATTATGCCTATGGGACCAATTTCTGGTCCTTGAGATCCCATTTTGTGACCTCAAGGTTTAATTTATTTGAATTTGTACAGTGGTACATAATCTTCTATATATTTTGGGATTAAAGAGCGCCAGTTCTCACCAACAGCTCTATAATCTCTCATATTGAATGCCGGATTTACATTAAATTCATTATACTTCTGACTTTCAATAATTTCCTTAACTTTTGTATCTGTAATATATGCCTTAAAAAAATACTTCAAAGCTCTAATATCGTCCTTTTCAGTTGGTTTATAATCAGAAATGAATTTATCGAATTCCTCCTCAAGCAATTCATCTTTCGTTTTGAAGTAAGGAATATGACCTAAAATTTTCTCGATTATTTCCCTCATCGAAATTGGACGGTCAACTTCGGCAGATTTTCTTAATTTTTCGAGAGTATAATATTCTTCGGGTTTATTCAAAATATTATCGGCAATATATTTTAAAACAGCTTCCCAATTACCTTCCTGAACATTTACTTTAATAAATTCATCATCTTTGATTTTATCATGGAAATTCCCAAAAAACATTCGGTCAATCTTCATCCCTTCAAAACCAATATGTTTTTCTCTTAGAGTTTCAATAGCATCATTTTCAGATGTTTCATAAATATCAATTGGCGGAGGAGGCGGAGGAGGTGGAATTAATTTTTCACCTTTAACAGGTAATTTAAGGATTTCATCATAATCAAATTTTTCTTCGAAATACTCGCAGTTTGCAAAGAAATCGAAAAGTTTGAAAGTTAGCTTTTCCTCGTTTTTAAAATCTTCTTTCAACCGAACATCAATAATTTGCTGAGAAAAGTTGTGTTTGCGAGTACCACGACCTTTAATCTGAATGAAATCAGTTGGAGAGAATATTGGTCTCATCATACATAAATTCAGTATATCAGGGCAATCATATCCTGTGGTCATCATTCCAACTGTAACGCATACACGTGCTTTCGAGGTCAAATACATCGGGTTGAAATTACTTCTTCCACCCAAATTATTATTTGTAAAATTAATTGTCATTTGCTGTGCATCCTGCACATTAGAAGTAACTTGCATAGCAAAATCAGAATTGTACTTTCCCGGGAAATATTGGTCAGCAATAACATTCAACATTTGAGTAATTTTAGAGGCATGGTGTTGACTAACAGTAAATATAATCGTTTTACCAATTTCTCCGGTTATTGGGTCACAAAGAGCATTGTCAATAAAAGTTTTGCAGAAAACTATATTTGTTCTTTCAGAAAAGAATTTACGTTCAAAATCACGATGGAAAAATGAAGTTTCCTCCTCATTTCCATCATCACTTTCTTCAATTACTGCATAACCTTCGTCCGAAAGCAACTGAGTAGTAATTTCAGTACGAGCATCAACAACAGTCGGATTCCTGAGAAATCCATCTTTAACTCCGTCCAGTAAAGAATAGCGATAAGTAGGTTCACCTGATTCGCAACCGAAAGTACGATATGTATCTAACAACATTCTTCGTTCATATTCTCTTGGATCTTTACCTTGAGTTTTTGAATCAAATTTCTTAAGGTAATCTTTAGGTGTTGCTGTTAGTCCTAATTTGTAACCGACAAAATATTCGAATACTGCTCTGGCATTTCCTCCAATTGACCTATGGGCTTCGTCAGAAATCACTAAATCAAAATCTGTGGGAGAAAACAACTTCATAAATTTATTGTTGAATAAGAGTGATTGAACAGTCGTTACAACGATTTCAGCTTTTCTCCAATCATCACGATTATCTTTGTAAATAACTGATTTATAATCATTTTTCAGATATTCAATAAATGCCTTATTAGCTTGGTCTTCCAGTTCCAATCTATCCACCAAGAAAAGTATTCTGTGAGCATTACCTGTTCTGAGGAATAATTTAATTACTACTGCGGCTGTTAAAGTTTTACCTGTGCCGGTAGCCATTTCGAAAAGAAATCTTTCTTGACCGTTTACAACTGCATTTTGAATCGCTTTTACAGCATTCAATTGGTAAAACCTCATCATACGAACTTTAGTCCGCATGAAAAAACTGTTCCGAGTTGCTTCATTCTGATATTCAGGGTCAGAAGCATAACTTGGGAATTGAGTCAATGCAATATAATCTTCTCCAATTGGCTCATTTATTAATCTTTCCTTATCGGGTAATAATTTCTTGTAACCAGCTACTGAATCAGGTTTAGGAAAAGTTGTAATTATATGTGGATTTCCTCTTTCCAAATCCCAGAAATAATGAATGTTCCCATTTGATAATATCACAAATCTGCAATTTTGAGAATTAGCATAATTGCGAGCTTGTTCCTTTCCGATTAAAGGGTTTTTGTCTTCTGCCTTAGCCTCTAAAACAATTAGTGGATGCTGATTGTCATCAAGGAGTAAGAAATCAATAAAACCGGACTTGGCTTTCTCGAAATCTTCGCCAAGTTCATTAATAAGCTGCTGAGTAATTTTTGTATTATTTTCGAATTTAACATTTGCCTTGCAGAATTGATTGTCAAGCAATCTCCATCCGGCATCTTCGAGGAGTTTGTTAATTTTAATTCTTGCTTTTGCTTCTTTTTCAGCCATAATACTAAACTTTAATAGGAAAGAAGAGAAATCACTATAATGAAATTGCAAATTACGAAAAAGAAATCAATATTTTCTATATAATTTAGGGGCTTGAGCCAAAGAGCGTGCTCGAACCCCTAATTCCCAACTTTGTCTCAATTCGATTTTTCAAAAATTAGAATATTTTGAATTTTCTTGAAAATCAAACCTCGAACAAGTGTTATTGAAGATTTTAACTCCCAACCTTCTTTGGAAGAGTTCTCCAAAACCTGCATGAGGAAAAATTGATTCATTTTACCAGTAAAGAATGTTGTATTAATAATCTCTGTTTTGTACGATTTCATACCAGACCTCCTTTAGTCTAAAAAACTACAAAATTAAGAATCGTTGAGACCGGAGAGGACGGTGATAGGAAAAAGTGAAAAAAATAAATGCAAAAAATCAATATTATGCATAAAACACCCCATACCAAAACCTATGCTTAATGCAAAAATGCCCGTTATACTGCATTTATTAAGGTAGGAGCTGGAGAGTGGGGGTAGGAGGGGGAGTTGGGTCGTTTTACAATGGAAACTCGTAATACGTGCGTAAATATTAGTAGAATATAAGAATTATGTAATATTATGTTAAGGGTTGTAAAATGGTGTAAAGGCAGTATGGCGGTCCCGACAGGATTCGAACCTGTGGCCCCAAGTTTAGGAAACTTGTGCTCTATCCTACTGAGCTACGGAACCAAAAAAAAGAACCTGTGACCCTCCCGATAGGAATCGGGATGCTCTATCCTATCGGCGAATCCGAGAATCGGATCAGAGCTACGGAACCAAAAAAAGAACCAATGACCCTCCCGATAGGAATCGGGATGCTCTATCCTATCGAAGAATCCGAGAATCGGATCAGAGCTACGGAACCAAAAAAAAGAACCAATGACCCTCCCGATAGGAATCGGGATGCTCTATCCTATCGAAGAATCCGAGAATCGGATCTGAGCTACGTATATTTTAGTGAATCTTTTCGTCTCTGCGCAGGGTAAGGCGTAAACCGGTATCTACGTCAAATATTTCTTCACTGCCAATCATATTATTGACAATGTTTCGCAAATCTGATTGATTCACATTTTTACCAAAATAAATGATTATTCTTTCAATTAATTCGTTCAAATCGTTTTGGTCAATTATCCCAATTGCCTGCAGTAAAAGAATGTCCTTAAATGCTTCTTTTGAAAATAGATTTTTTTCATCTTTGTTTAATATTCTGGTAGAAGCGTCAATGTTCTTTTTCTTTCTTTTAAAAGCTTGAGGATTCTTCTCCAACAATACATTCAAAGCATAAGAGATTTCAGTTTTAGTATAACCCAATCCCTCTAATCTTTTAGTATTAATTTTAAGCAGACTTTTTTTATTCAAAATCTCAGAAGCTATTTCGAGTAAAATGTCTACTGTTCTATCTATTTTATTCCTGTGAACCATACTTTTCAAAATTAGTAATTTCTGGAATTAATATAAAAGTTTTCCAATTTGTGCATCTCATCTCTCTTTTCCTTAGTATCATCATCAAATCCTACAATATGTAATGTACCATGAGCTACAAGACGTAAGAGTTCATTTGTTAGTGATACTTTGTATCCTCGTGCATTTTCTTCAGCTTTTTCGATGCTGATATATACTTCGCTTTCCAGTGGGTCATCTTCAAGTCTGAAACTTATCACATCTGTATAATAATTATGGTTCAAAAATTCTTTATTGATTTTTTTTAAATCCTCATTATTCAGAATAATAATATTTATTGATGCATTCGAAAAATTATTATCTACGAAAATTTTATTTGCAATATATTGAATTTTTTTTCTGGGAACAGGTTTGAAGTTAGTTTCGTTGAAGATATTTATCTGATTCATAACTTATTAATCCATGAAAGTTGAACAGCAGCAAGTATTTCATTAGCATTCAGTTCAGTAATGTCTAAATCAAGTAATTCTTTTTTGACATTCGAAAAAATTGAGCAGCGTGACTGCTTGCTAATAATTGCACAGGAAATTGTTGAACCTTCATCTACCCAAAAAATGATTTCGTCAGATTCTACGAATTGATAATCTGTGCAATTATGTAATTCAAAAAATCCCTGATTTGTTTGGACATTAATCAAAATTGCATCAGCTTTATCTGATGCAGAATTTTGAGTAGAAATATTCAACACAATATAGTCTTTGAACTTTGGATTAACAATATTCCAAATGTAAGAGGAATCATAAACTTCGGCATCTACGCCGAAAAATTTGTTCAATTCTGTAAGAAAAAGTTGTTTACTTAGTATTTTCATTAATTGCAAAAGAAATAATTATTACAAAAATAGTTAATAATTTTTGAAGTAAACTTCAAAAGGTATAAAATATTTTTCCACAATTAATGATAACGAATTAAATTGCTCCGTCCTGTTTGAGAACAACCCAAAATGTACGGAAGAAAATCATCAAATCTTGTTTGAACGAAAAGTTTTGAATATAGTCAAAATCCCATTCAATCATGGAGAAAACAGATTGGTTCTGAGCACGTGCTTTCACCTGCCAAAGTCCTGTGATACCGGGTTTCACTAATCCACGAGCTTCCTGAATATCAGGAAAATCTTTCAAAAGAAACGGTATGAGGGGACGAGGACCGATAATGCTCATTTCACCTTTCAGGACATTGAAAAGTTGTGGTAATTCATCAATACTAGTTTTACGTAAAAATTTACCAAGTTTAGTAATACGGGGGTCTTTTTGGTCTTTGTAAACAATTCCATCGTCTGCCAAATCTTGTACAAGTTTAGCAAAAAGACTTTTATCGTCTGGCTGTTTCATTGTTTGGAACTTGAATATGTTGAATGTAGTGTTATTTGCACCAAGTCTATTCTGACGAAAAAAGGGAGATTGTTTGTCGATTATTAATATTAATATTGATGTAAGTATTAGCAACGGTGAAGTAAGAATTAATGCAAAGGATGCAAAAAAGAAGTCGAAAAGTATTTTTGATAAATAGTAATAAGAACTCTTGGCTGCTATCAAAGAGTCGATCGATTGGTATACCACATTAGATATATTAAAGCTTTCTTGGAACTTATTACGAGTTTCTGTGGTGAAACTAGTAATTTCAGCCAGATCGGATTCTAAAAGATTGTAATTTTCCATCTTGTAACCCCAATATTGTTTACTAATGTGTAAACTTAATCGATATTGCTCCTTTTTTAGTTTTGCAAAAATATATTTTTCAAATTTACAAAAAAAACTTACTAGAACAACACATTAAACTTGATTTTGTACCATTTTTTTGAAAAAAAAATTTCAATATTTTCACGCCTCTCTTGTAAGTGATTGCAATACATCGTGATACGAGGAAATTTTCTTTTTAGTGAAACTTAAATAATTATAGAAAAATGAAAAAAATTCATTTTTCTTTTTTATTGAAATAATAAACTAAATAAATTGACAAATTAAATTTTTTTACATAATTTTGTGTTAATCAAATAAGAGCAACGTTGTATGAAACAGAATTATAAATTAATCCCTTATATTATTGCAATTCCTACTATTATTTTAATATGTATTCTTATTAATAATAATTTTAAACGAAATTTTGAAATAAATAATTTAAGCAAATTAAGTAGAGCTGAAGTTACTGCACTATTCCATGAATATGATCAAGCTAGGACAAAAGATCCTGCAACAGGCTTAGTACCTGAAAATATACGTAAGCAAGTATTGAATTTTGTAAGTAAAATTCCTGTAAGAAATGAATATTATTTTAATAATTCTTCCGCAAAATTCGGTGATTATCCGGAGGGGGATTTGAAATGGGAAAATTTAGGGCCAGATAATATTGGAGGAAGAACTAATTGTATTCAATATGATATTGAAAATGAAGATATTCTTCTTGTAGGAGCAGCATCAGGAGGCGTATGGAGAAGTGTAGACAAAGGTTATTCTTGGACTAAAACGACTTCTTCTAATGCTATTCAGAATGTTTATTGCATTGCACAGGATATAAGAGAAGGTAAGACAAAAACATGGTATTATGGAACAGGTGAATTACTCTCTACTGTTGATAGGAGACATATTTTATCAGCCAGAATGTCTTATCCGGGTGATGGGATTTTCAAATCAATTGATAATGGTGCGACTTGGGAACCAATTCCATCTACACAGGGTTCATTTGCTGGGAATTTAAAGGATAATTTCCAGGGAGTTTGGAAAATTCTTCCTGATAATACTATTTTGGATGAAGATGTTATTTATGCCGCATGTTTAGGTGGGATTCTAAAGTCAACTGATGGTGGAAAAACCTGGGTCGAGATATTAGGAGATTCTAATAATAAACCATTTTCAACCGATATTGTGATGACGGACGGAGGGATTTTATTTGCTTCGATGAGCAGAGTATCCCTAAATGGCGTTGAACCGGCATATTTTGGTATATTTCGTTCTGTGGATAGAGGTTTAAGTTGGGATAATATTACTCCGGCTGATTTTCCCTCAAATGCAAAAGTGATTAAATTAGCATTGACGCCAAATTCAAACAACATGCTGTATGCATTAGTTGATTACCCTAATGCTAATGGAATGAATCCTTATACTTTTCAGGCATCTTCCTTAGGTCTTTGGAAACTTGCAAATCCTGATATAAAATCAAAATGGAAAAATGTGAGTGTGGGACTTATATCTCCATCTGAGGAAGTGATGACTCCGGCTACACTTGGGGGATATGCATTTAATATTAAGGTTTCACCTTTTGATGAAAACACAGTTTTTGTAATGGGTACTAGTCTGTATAAATCTTCTAATGGATTCGATGATAATTCTCAGCTTGAAATGATTGGAGGATATTATTATGATGATGGTTCCATTGGTTATGATTTGGGAAGTGATTATTTGCATCCTGATGTCCATGACATAGTTTTCCTTGAATCAGCTTCTAAGTCTGTTTTTAGTGTATCAGATGGTGGTGTATATTTTGCACAGGACATAACACGTCCAATACCACAATGGGAGCAAAGAAATGATGGATTTATTACTTCGCAGTTTTATTCAATTGCTGTAAGTAAAAGTGATTATAAAGATTTTCTTATTGGAGGTTTGCAGGATAATGGAACTTTTTGCCTTAGGAATAAAAAAATAAGTAAGACATGGGAGGAAGTTTATGGTGGCGATGGTATGCCGGTAGCTTTATCGAAAGATTTAGATTTTGGTTTTGTTTCCTGGTATAGTGGAAATATGGTTTATTTTACATTAAATCCTGATACGCATGAACCCGAAAATGGATATTATGCATCACCTAATATTTCAAACTCCAATTTTAATTTTTATACAGTATTTCAATTAAATATTTTTGATAACAATTCATTATTTGTTGCTGCAAAGAATAAAATTTATTATCAACCCGATTTGAAAATTATTGAAACTGACCAAAATACATATTATAATGCATGGGAAACTAATAGCCAGTACACAGTATCGCCTGATGAAAATTTCACATGCTTTGCTCAAACTGAAAATTATCCGGATGCTCTTTTTGCTGGAACAAACAAAGGTAAATTATATTTATATGATAATATTTCCAATAACAATAAAGTTGTGAAATATGATATATCAAGTATAAATTTCCCTTCGAATGCCTGGCTTTCGGATATAGCTTTCGATGAAGTTAATGGGATTATTCTTGTAACATTTTCAAATTACAATGTTGTTAGTATTTTTGCTTCATCAGATGACGGATCAACTTGGGAATCGGTTGCGGGGAATCTGGAAGAAAATACAAATGGATTAGGTGCAGGACCTTCGGTACGAACGATTAAGGTTATGAAGAAAGCTCCAATACCTACAGGCAAACACCCTTCCGGTAATGATGTTTTGTACTTTGTTGGAACTGATGTTGGTTTATTTTCAACTGACAATCTTAATGGAATTAATACAATTTGGTATCGTGAAGGTGCTGATGATATCGGGAACGTCATTGTTGAGGATTTGGATGTTGTTGATGATGGTACTGAATTCAAGATTTACGTGGCAACTCAGGGTTCAGGGGTATTTGGTGGAGAAGAACTTATAATTTCAGTTAATGATGAAATTAAATTAGAAGAAAAGCTTTATCAAAATTATCCTAATCCGGCAGACAAAAGCACAAAAATTATGTTTACTCTACAAGAAGCTGAAATGGCAGATTTATCATTATACAACATTACCGGGAATAAGATACGTTCAATCTGTTCAGGATATATGGAAGCCGGTGATCATACGGTTAGAGTAAACACGTCCGGTTTAATTCCCGGTGCTTATTTTTATACTTTGAAAACAAAAAATTCTTCAATCACAAAAAAGTTGATTGTAAAATAAATTTAGAAAATTGATATAACAAATTATATTGAAATTATAACAAATTTTTTATCTTCTTTCAGGTAATAGTCAAAACCGAATAAATCAATCGGTACAATTTGCACTTTGAGTTTTGAATTAATTTTCAGAAGATTTGCAATTTCTTCATCTAAATTGCCTCCTTTCCAAAGGATTATCTTCCCATTATCTTTGAGTAAATCCTTTGTCCAGGTGTATATTTTATCAGTTGTAGCAACTGCTCGGGTTACGATTACATCGAAGAAATTAATAAATTTTTTCTGATTTTTCAATTCTTCGACACGCATTGCATAGGATTCAATATTCCTCAATCCTGTGTGCTTAGCAAGCATATCAGCAATTTTTAGCTTTTTCGAGATTGAATCTACAAGTGTGAGATAAATATCAGGTTTTGCAATTTTGAGTGGTGTGCCCGGAAAGCCGCCACCTGTACCAACATCGAGAACTTTGGCTTTAGCCGGGAAATTGAAGAATTTTAAAATTGACAGTGAGTGTAAAATATGATTTTCAAGCAAATTTTCAATATCTCTTCGTGAGATCATATTTACTTTTTCATTCCAATAAGTCATTTCATTATAGAAACGATTGAGATTATCCAGTTGCTCATCGTCCAAAAAGATATTATTCGTTGAACATATTGTCCAAAATTCTGTAAAATTCATTTATTTTGTAACTTTGCTTTTTCGCAAAATTACAATTATTCCACTGAATATTGAATTAAACAACATAAAGTAATTATGAGTAAGATCCTGAAAAAAGAAAAAGAAAGAATGTCGAATATCCTGAATATTTTATCGAAAGAATATCCAGACGTAAGAATCCAGTTAAATTTCGAAACACCGTTTCAGTTATTGATTGCAACAATTTTATCTGCACAATGCACTGATGCCCGTGTGAATCTGGTAACACAAAAATTATTTGCTAAATATATAACTATTGAAGATTTTACAAAAGTTCCGCAGGAGGAATTAGAAAAGGATGTTTTTTCAACAGGATTTTATAAATCCAAAGCTGAAAAAATCCAAAAAACTTCAAAAATCATCTCCGAGGAATACAATGGAGAAGTTCCATCAACAATGGATGAATTGCTGAAATTACCGGGAGTAGGCAGAAAAACTGCAAATGTTCTTTTAGGACATATATTCGATACTCCCGGAATAGTAGTAGATACTCACGTACTTAGAATTTCCAAAAGGCTGGGATTTACTAATACAGAAAATGCAGAAAAAGTAGAATTTGCTTTAATGAAATTAATCCCGGAAGATTTGTGGGTAATCTTCACACATTATTTTATCAATCATGGAAGAAAAGTCTGTATGGGACGTAGGCCAAAATGTTATAACTGTTCAGTAGAAAAATACTGTGAATTTGAAAGTAAAATTTTTTCCTGAATTATTTTTCAAGAATAATAAATTCAACTCGACGATTGAGTTTCCTTCCTTCTTCAGTTGAATTAGACGCAACAGGTTTCTTTTCACCATACCCTTTGCTGATTAATCTGTTGGGAGATATACCTTTGGCACTGAGATATTGCAAAATTGCTCTAGCCCTGTTACGGGACAATTCAAGATTATCAATTGGTGAGCCGACATTGTCTGTATGACCTTCAAGACGAATTCGAATATTAATGTTTTTACTTAGCAATTCAGCAATACGATTTAATTCAGGGAAGGATTCGGGCAAAATTTCATATTTCCCTGTATCAAAGAAAATATTATTCAACTTAATTTTTGCTCCTTTTTGAATAGGGATTAAAAATAAATCCCTAGAAAGTTCCTTGTATTCCTTATTATCGGTCAAATTAAGATTTTCGTTGAGGGCAATATAATTTTCTGTTTGAGCGAGAATGCCGTAATTTGTTCCTGCAGGCAAAGTAATTTGATATTCACCTGTAATTTGATTAGAATGTGCAATTCCAATTTCTTTGCCTGTTCCCAAATCTTCGTAAATGATTGTTGCTTTCAGAGGGGATTTATCTTTATTATCCAGCACTCTGCCTTTAATTAAGACAACACTTAATGGACGGACATCTTCATGCAATTTGATACGATAAATGTCTTCACTGTTTGGAGATTGATTTGAGGAAACATAATAAGCGAAATTTCCTGAAGCGGCAACAGAAAAATAAGCATCCCAGTAAACTGTATTGATTTTGTCGCCAAGATTAATGGGATTACTCCATTTTTGCCAAGTATCATCAAGCCTTCGAGTCATGAAAATATCATTTCTTCCGTATCCCGGATACCCGTCACCCGAAAAATATAAGGTTTTGCCGTCAGAAGCAAGGAAAGGTGATTCTTCATCTGCAGATGTATTGATTTCAGGTCCCAAATTCATAGGAAAAGACCATGAGCCGTCTTTTTGCAGAAAACTCACGTATAAATCATGTTCACCATAAGAATCATCTTTTTCGATGGAGAGCAGTAAAGTTTTATTATCATTCCCTAAACTGTAGCTGTTTGTTGGTGATTTGGATTCCATGCCGGAGATAGACATTTTTTCAGGGTAAGACCAATTTTTCCCGTCAAAATTTGAAATTGAAATGCCTGTTGTTGGATATGCATCCTGATTATACACATTGCCTACCATCAAAGTATTATTATCCGGTGTGACAGAAATTGCAAAATTATGGAACTGATTATTAATAGGAGGACCAATATTTACAGGAGGGGAAAAATCTATTCCATTTGGGGCAAGAGCATACCAAACATCCTGTAAATGTTTTCCACCAATATTCTCGGAATTACCTTCCCGTGTGAAAAACAGTGTATTCCCATCTGAAGATATAATCGGAGCTAATTCAGAATAATCGGAATTTATTGTGAGTAAATTTTCAGGTTCAACAGCAAAAGAATTGCTAACGGAAAAATTTATTTTTGCTTCGTATTTATTCTTGGAGTGAGTAATCCCAATAGCATCAATTTGAGTAATATCATTGAAATTTGCAGTATTGAAATCAATTCTTAATTGCCAAAGAGGGAAGCTGTTTAATTCTTCAAATATATTCCAAAATCTCCCTTCAGAATTTATTTGCTGAGGATTGATATTTTCATAAATTACTTTTTGTACCCCATTATAATTTGTTAAAGTGATCTTAGAAACTGAACCGGGATTATAATTTTCACAAATAACAATTTGATTTGTATAAATCAATGTATCAAATTCAAGAACTATATATTGATTTCGCCTTATTCCGGGTTGCAGAGTAAAAGCATTATTAGTTTTTCCGAAGTTTGGCATAACATTAAATTTCCCCAAAATCTGGCTAGGAGAGCCCGGAATGAATGTAGTAATCGATGTTGAACAGTCAATAATTTTTTTTGCCCAGTGAACATCTTGGGAAAAAGAAGTATAAATGATTGCAAAAAAGATGAAAATGATTAATTTTGTTCGCATATATATATTAAATAATGAAATAAAACGATTTTTCAAGGTAGAAATTGAAAAATTAAGACTTAAAGAATTTTTAAATTTATAATTTCGTCAATAATTAAATACAAAAAATATTAAGTATAAAGATTATGGAAAATCCTTTAGTTGGAATAATAATGGGAAGCGATTCTGATTATCCCACAATGCAAGGTGCAGTAGATGTTTGCAAAGAATTTGGTGTTAGTTATGAAGTGAAAGTAGTATCTGCACACCGTACACCAGACGATATGGCAAATTATGCAAAAACTGCTGCAGGCAGGGGGCTTAAAGTGATAATTGCAGGAGCCGGTGGTGCTGCACATTTACCGGGAATGACTGCTTCACACACAACTTTGCCGGTAATAGGTGTCCCTGTTCAATCTAAAGCACTAAGCGGGGTAGATTCCTTACATTCAATAGTTCAAATGCCTCCGGGAGTACCTGTTGCTGCTGTTGCAATAGGTGGAGCTAAAAATGCCGGACTTCTTGCTGTTCAAATTTTAGCACTTTCAGATGATAGATTGAATAAAGCAATAGTTGATTATAAAATTAAAATCGCAGAAGAGTCAAGAGAAAAAAATAAACAAATCCAGTTCGGAATTTTTTAAATTACTTTTTTTAGAGGAAAAATCTATGCATAACGGAAATTACATGCTAATGCTGCATACACATTTACCATGGGTTCTTCACCATGGAACATCACCTCATGGCGTGGATTGGCTTAATGAAGCAGTAGCTGAGTGCTATATTCCTCTTTTGAATGTATTTAATGATTTGCTTGATGAAGGAATTCAAGCTAATGTGACTCTCGATATTTCACCTGTTCTTGCTGAACAAGTTGAACATCCTGATTTTAAGAAGATTTTCCTTGATTATTGTGATGAAAAGATTTCTGCAGCGAGAAAAGACCGTGAAGATTTTAAATCTTGGTGCTATGACCCACATCAAATTTATCTAACTGAATTTTGGGAAGATTGGTTTGCAAAAAGAAAGCAGGATTTTATCGGGAAGTACAATGAATCAATTATGGGTGCTTTTGCTGAATTGCAGGATAAAGGTGCAGTTGAATTAATGACCTGTGGTGCGACTCATGGCTATTTCCCACTCCTGGGTTATGATAAAAGTATTAATTTACAATTAAATGCTGCAAAAGCAAATTACAAAAAATATTTTCACAAAGAGCCACGTGGTATTTGGCTTCCCGAATGTGCGTATCGACCTGCATATAACTGGCAGTCACATATCCCGGTGAATCCTTTCCATCATAAAAACTTCAGAAATGGAGTGGAATCATTACTTTCCAAGCACGAGATTGATTATTTTGTAACCGACCAAAAACTTTATGAAGATGCCAAGCCAATAGGTGTATTCGACAAGGAGAGGAAATTCTTCAATAGTGTTTTGTCGCCGTATTATGAACATATCCCCGGGAACTTCGAAATAAATCCACTTAATCTTTATTTAGTTAGTTCAGGTGATATTAATTCGGGATATGCTGCTGCTTTCAGCCGTCATAGAGACCTCTCAATGTTAGTATGGAGCGGTGAAATTGGATATCCAGGTGAACCCGATTATTTAGATTTTCACAAAAAACATTTGAACTCCATGCTGCGTTACTGGCGTGTGACTGACAATAAAGCAGATATGGCATATAAGACGCTTTATCATCCGGATTGGATTTGGGATAAAATCGACATGCAAACTAATCACTTTATTCATCATATTGAAAATTCTGTTAATTATTTCAAGAATGTTACCGGGAAGCAAGCCTCGCTCACTACACCTTTCGATACAGAACTTTTTGGACATTGGTGGTTCGAAGGTCCGGAGTTTTTACGTTCACTTATTCGTGGACTACATCATTCACCTTATGTGAAAATGGTGAAAGCTTCCGAACAACTGGATGAATTAAGGCCACAGGAAGTTATTTCTTTACCTGAAGGAAGTTGGGGTGAAAATAATAATCATGATGTTTGGATGAATGAGGATAATAAATGGACTTGGGAAGATATTTATAATTCGGAACTTCGATTGAATAATATTTTTGAAAAAATAGATTTGAATTCAATTAATAAAACAACCGAACGTGTGCTTTTGCAAACTTTAAGGGAAATGATGCTAATGCATTCATCCGACTGGCAATTCCTTATTCACACAAAATCAGCAAAAGATTATGCAGAACAAAGATTTTTCTTTCACTATTCGGATTTTCATCAATTATGTGATTTTGCAGGAAAAACTATTGCAGGGGATAAATTATCAGTTGAAGAAGAAAAAACACTTTCGCTAATTGAGAAAAGAGATTCAATTTTTCCAGAACTCAAACTCGAGTGGTGGTCGGATTAATTAATAAAAAGAGAAAATAATGGATAATGAATTTAAAAAGAAATATCTGAAATCAATAGTTTTTATGTCAGTGTTTAATGTTCTGGGTGGTGCACTTTTCCTGTTTTCATTTTACTTATCACAAATCACAGCTTTTTTATGGGCAGGATTAATCGTTATAGTCCTAACTGCAGTCCTGTTAATTTGGTTTTTCCTCAAATTTGCTAAATTATAAAACAATGAAAATTCGTTCTATTAAACAATTTGGTGAATTGTTTCTAATAATTTTTGCATTCCTTTTTCAGAATTCAGCAAATGCACAAGATATAGTTCAGCCAATTCCATATCCTGAAATGTCTGCCAAAGAAAAAGCAATGCTGAAGTATGAGGATATGCTTGACTACAGGGTTAATATAGATTCAATAATCAAATTTGAAAATGTAGAATATAACACTCTTCCCGGGATTTATCCTGAAGAGATGATGTTCGATATTTATTTGAAATCCTCGACTTTTCAGAATAAAAATCAAAAAGCACCGGTATTATTCTTTATTCACGGTGGAACTTGGAAAAACGGGGACAAAGCTTTTCCTCTTAAACAAATAAGACAAATTTTGGATAGTGGATTTATTTTCATTTCCACAAATTATAGACTTTCACCAAATCCTGTGAATTTGAAGGATACAAACAGGATAAAATTCCCTATTCATCTGAAAGACTGTGCCCGAGCCTTTGCACATGTTTACCAGATTTTACCTTTTATTAATGGAGATACAAATCGCATTTCTGTTATGGGGCATTCAGCCGGAGGTAATTTGGCAATTAGTTTAGCAACAATGGAAGAATTTCTTGGTAAATATAACATTCCATTAACAAAAATAAAGGCTGCTATCAATCTTGATGGAATAGGATTAAATTTGTATAAATTAATCAACTCGATTCATGGTTCATATAAAAAAGAATTTATGAATGCTTTTGGAGAAACAGGTGAATCATGGGTGAAAGCATCTCCCGCACTGAATTTCAAAAAAGATCCATCTATTGCGAATATACTTTTAATAACTCAGGATTCGGATTTTCGTTCACAATTCAGTTTCGAATTTTACGATAAACTTACTGAGGCGGGTATTAAAGCTGCAATTTTTATTGGATTTGACTTTACACATAATGAAATGATAACAAATTTCTGTAATAATGAAACAGAAAGCACAACGCTTTATACAAAATATATTTTTAATTTTATTCAAGAAGCATTCAAGGAAAAAAATAATTAATTAATTTTCCCGAATTTCCATTCAAAGTATTTTGCTAATTTCACAAAAGGTAATCCCAAAAGCAGATAAATCGCTGAAACAATCAATCCTGTTCCCAACCAATCAAAATATGTTGTAGCTATTTGATTATAAACCTTTGCTAATTCGACCATTGCGATTACTGAAACAAGTGAAGAATCCTTTAGTAAGGAAATAAAATCATTGGTCATTGGAGGCAAAGTAATTTTAAGTGATTGAGGCAAAACAATACTTTTAATTGCTTGTTTCCTATTCATACCTAATGATAATGCAGCTTCAATTTGTCCTTTTGCCACAGCAAAAAGACCGGCTCTGTAATTTTCTGCTTCGTAAGCAGCATAATTTATTCCTAATCCGACTATACCAGCAATAAAAGGTGAAATTTTTATCCCGAAAGTTGGCAGGGCATAGTATATCAAAAATAATTGGATAAGCAAAGGTGTACCACGGATAATTTCAATTATCCAAACTGCAATTCTAGATATAAATTTAGTACCAAAAACACGCATCAGTGCAAGCATTAATCCTACTATAATCGCTAAAATCATCGATAAAATTGAGAGTGAGAGAGTAATTAATGCCCCCCGCAAAAACAATGGCATAAAGCTGATATATCTTTCAATAGTAGTAATGAAATTCACATCATTGGAAGCGAATTTCATATAATTTGTGAATTCATAAGGATTAAATTGGTATGCAGCGGATTCACCTAATCGGATCGCCATTACTTCATTCCACAGATTCCATTTTTCAAGAATTTCTCTCAAAACTCCATTACGGGTTATGTTAATCAAAGCACGGTTTATGTCCGAAAGGAGAAGAGTGTCTTCTAATCGCATGGCCGCACCATAAACTACTTCACCTACAGGGTCGCCGGAAAGGCGTAACTCACGGTTCCATGAAGCATAGTATAAAGCTATTGGGTAATCCACTAAAGTAGCATCCAACCTTCCGTTTTTCAAATCTTCGAATGCATTCACTTCTCCTTCGTAACTAGATATATCGAAACCACCTTGAGCAATCAAGATACGTTCAGCCAAAGAGTTTTTCAAGCAGCCAACTCTTTTACCGTATAAATCAGAAAGTGAGTTAATTTCGTGGTCATCCGAACGAACTACCAACTGTTCAAAAGTATAGTAATAAGGAATTGAAAAAAGGACTTCCTGCTTTCTATCGTTTGTGATTTCCAAACCATTAATAACTACATCATAATCATTTCGAGCAAGCCCCGGGACAAGTCCATCCCATTGATTTTGAACAAATTTAGGTTCCCATCCGAGTTCCTTTCCAAGTGCATCTGCAATTTCCACTTCAAAACCCTTCAATACTTTTGGATTTTCTGGATCTTGGAAAATGTAAGGAGCATTACCTTCTGCATCAGCTGCCCAACGTAATTCTTTTGCAAATAAAAAATTTGTGAGCAATAATTCAAAAATAACAAGTACATAAATTTTTCTCATACACATTTCTCCTGGAAAATATTGAAATAGCGTCTGGTTCTTATATCTTTAGCCGTATGGCAGATAGTGGGAATTGAACCTGTTTCAATAATTTCGCCATCTTCTAAATATGCAATTGTGCTTGATAATGTTCGCAAGAATGTCATATCGTGTGTAACGATAATTTGAGTAATACCTTCTTCATTAAGTAATTTGATAATTTCTGCAACATCGACAACTAGTTCAGGATCCAAGGCAGAAGTTGGTTCATCATAAAGCATGATTTTTGGGGACATAGCAAGAGAGCGAGCAATGGCAACTCTTTGCTTTTGTCCGCCGGATAATGTTTGTGGAGAACGGTCTTCATGTTTCAGCATATCAAATTTTTCTAACTGCTTTGTAGCTATTTCAAATGCTTCATCATATTTTAAATTTTTTACAATAGTCAAGGGTGTAATTATGTTATCAATTACACTTAAATTATTAAATAATTGAAAATCCTGGAAAAGGAAGCCTACTTTCGAGCGAATCTCATAAATTTTCTTTTTGAAAAAATGGTAAAGTTCATTTTGTGCAGAAAATGTTTTAAAGGGATTTGTTTCATTTTCGGGATTTATAAAGGCTTTTGATGTTTTAGTATCAATGAATTCACTACGGTCGAGAACAATTCCGTCAATATTAATTACTCCCGATTCGAATGCATCGAGAAAATTAATCGAACGGAGCAAAGTTGTTTTGCCGCTGCCAGACCTGCCTACGATGGAAAAAATATCTCTTTCGGCAACTTCTAAATTGATATTTTTCAGGATATGATTCTTTCCGAAATATTTATTTAATCCTCGTATTTGAACAATACCTTGCATAAAAAATCCTAACAAGTTAAAATTTATATATGCAATTTAATAAAAAATTTGATTAATTGTTATTTTATTTTGGATTTAATGATATTATTCTGATAATTATCAATAATTATCTGTTCCAGTTCATTCCAATAGGACTTTGAACATAAGTCCCGATAATAGCATCATAGCCACCGAAATCCAGACTACGATAATATACGAAGGCTAGTATTGAATGATTTGCATAAACAGTATTACCCTCATACAAATCGAAAGATATATTTTCAAATTTATTTGTGTCGAAATTATATTTGCCTGTTCCGTACAGATAGCTGTGCCTTGCACGTCTTACCCATTGCTTAAGCACATAAAATCTGTTATCTTCATCCCATACCATCATCCAGTTTTTATCAGGATTCCAGTTGTTAAAAGTACCTGAAATAAAAACATCTTCTTCAGACTTAATACCACCGGGATCTAAAATGAATTTCAGATAAACATAATTATCATCAGTATATGAATAATGTTCAGCCAGCATTGCACCATCATCATCATCATAAAAATAATTTCCATTACGGTAATAATCTGAAAATGGTAAACGGGCTTCATAATTGCCTGATGGGAACTGGGTTGCATTGGACATATCAAGAACTCGATACATATTTTCGGCAGGAACTTCCATTATGTAAAATCTTTTTTCAGAACTTGCAAAACCGGATATCATTGTTGGGTAAAAATACCTGTTTGCATCAGATGCAAAACCTCGGTAATTATCCTCACTTATTACTAAGGGTTCTTCCCAGAGGAAATTCTTATA
>MHAC01000084.1:34773-49753 GCA_001804565.1 Ignavibacteria bacterium GWF2_33_9
TTGAATATATTTTGAGGAGTTGTAAGTCTTACTTCGATATTATAGGCTGAATTTGCAACCTGGAAATCAGCTTTATAAAAACTGGAAGTAAAATACATGTCCATTTTAGAAATATTATTCACTACAAAGAATTTTCCTTCCATTAAAGGTTTTTCATCTTTGTAGTATTCATATATTTTGATTATATAATTTCCGGAATACTTAAAGTTTACTTGTGCATTTGGGAATGTCAATTTACCCCGATAAGAGTAATAACTGGTGCTTGATGGTGAGGATTGCCAATAAAAGTTACTAGTTCTATTGAATCCAATATTGTTGATAAAATTATTCTCATCTTCATTCCAGTTAATATCGCAATGCACAAATTCAGCGTAAATACTCGGTGCAATATTGGAAAAAACATCAAGTTCAAAAGTTAATTCACGGGAGCCGTAATTTGTAGACTTTTCATCCTTACTGGAAATGAGTAGTACCGGAGGGGATTGTTCATTTTCATCTCCGTATATTCTATATCCTCTCACTAGTGTAGGAATTGAGAATTCATCTTCCTCTGCACTTACAAAAATTGTCGCAAGTATGAAGCAAAGTAAGAATGGGAGTATATTTATATTTTTTTTAATCAAATTTTCAGCTTTTATTTTCTTGACGAAAAAGAAGTTCTAAAATTAATTCAATGAAATAAATTGATGTCACAATCTTCTTTAATCTTGTTTTTTTAATTAGTATATGATAGACTTAAAATACTTTAATATAAATAAATTACGCTTTGATATAAGATATAAAACTGATGCAAATGGTTTAATGCCAATAGCGATTTTTCTTCATGGGTTCAAATCATTTAGGAATTGGGGTTTTATTCCTTATATATGCGAAGTGGTGGCCGAAAATTCTTTTATTTCCATTAATTTAGATTTTGAATTAAATGGAATAATAAATGAAAATTTAGTGGAATTTGACACTGAACTCTTTGCAGAAAATACTGTCAGCCGTGAGTTGCAAAATGCAATTGATTTGATTTCATTAATTAGGAATGGTGCGAATAAGGAGTTGAACTTCTTTCTTTCTGAAAAGTGGAATGGTGATATTCATCTTCTTGGGCACTCACGAGGCGGAGGAATTGCAATTCTTGCAGCAAATCAATTAAATGGTATATCTAAAATTGGATTACTAGCGCCAATTGGCTACTTTGACAGATATACACAAAGATTAAAGAAACAATGGATGGATAATGGTTTTTTGGAATTTAAAGATTTGATGAGCAAGCAGATGCTTCGGATGAATTCGTCTTATTTGATTGATTTGGAAAATCATAAAGATGATTTTAATATTTTAGAAATTGCTCCAAAATTAAGGAATAAAGTTCAAATTATTCATGGTGAAATGGATTTATCAGTTCCCCTGAAAGAAGTGAATGAACTTTACAAATCTTTTTTAAAAAACATAGATTACAATAGTAAAACAAATTGTAATTTTGTATTATTACAAAAAGCAAATCATCTTTTTAATGTGCAGCATCCCTTTGAATCCTCAAATTCAATTTTGGAAGATGTTTGCAATTTACTGGTGAATTTTTTAAAAAGCAATGAAGAAAATTAATTATCTCATTTTATTTGTTTTTTTACTGCAATCCTGCCAATTGATTGTGCTCAATCCGGATAAGCAGAAAAAAGTTGTTTACATTGCAAATCAGAATTCTGCATTAGGAATTTTAAATTTATATCTTTTGCAATTAGACAGCAATGATGTTTATTCCGCAATTTTCCTGCGCACTGATTCCTTAGGTAACAGAATAACTCCAGCCATGCAATATGAAGATTATTATGATGTATTTCGCTTGCAAAGACAAATTTCCGGATTACCAATAACACAAATAATAACGGATACATTAAGTCAGGAATCTATTGTAATGAATGTAGAATTTGACTATATTCGCAAAGTGGAATTTCTCGCAACAAAATTAGATGACAAATGGTATATATCCGATTTAAGAAGTTGGAAAGAGATTTACAGATAAGAATTATCACTATTCTATCTAATTATTTTTTTTGAAATTAATTAAACAATTAACAAAAATATTATAATTTGCAAATTATTGAATGTAAATTTTAGGATTTAAATATGAATTACTTTGTTTGGAATATTTCGCCGGAAATTTTTCACATAGGTCCGATTTCAATTAGATGGTATGGATTACTATTTGCTCTAGGATTTATTATTGGTTACGAGATTATGGTATATATTTTCAAACAAGAAAACCGACGAGTAAGGGATATTGATACTCTCACTGTTTATATGGTTATTTCTACCGTAATCGGCGCCCGATTAGGACACTGCCTGTTCTATGACCCTGCATATTATTTGGCTAATCCCCTGGAAATTTTGCAAGTATGGCATGGTGGATTAGCTTCTCATGGGGCTGTTCCCGGCATATTATTGGGAATATGGTTATTCGTAAGAAAATATAAGCAATATGACTATCTGTGGCTTTTGGATAGATTAGTTATTACTATTGCTTTAGCGGGCACGCTAATCAGATTGGGTAATTTCTTTAATTCCGAGATTCTCGGTCATGAATCAAATGCTGCTTGGGCAATAATCTTCCAAAATGTTGATAATATACCCCGACATCCGGCACAACTTTATGAAGCATTTTCTTACTTTATTATCTTTATTATTCTCTTTGTAACATATATTAAGCAAAAAGCTCAAGTTCCCAAGGGACAACTTTTGGGACTCTTTATGTTTTTGATTTTCGGTGTTAGATTCATTATTGAATTTTTCAAAGAATCACAGGCACAATTTGAATCAACCTGGTCAATTCACGTTGGTCAATGGCTAAGTATTCCACTGATTGTTGCGGGAATTTATTTATGGCTGAGGTCTTATAAACTTAAACCTTAGTTTTTTTTGGTTTCAAATAATCAAAGAATGTTAAAACTGTAATCACAGTAATTATAAGCATCAAATAATATGTAACATCTGAATAAATCCATCCGGTCAACATTTTTGCTTCAGCAGAATGAGGATACATATCTATAATATAAAATAAAATTAGTATGGCTCCAATGAAAACCATTTGGATTGTTGTTTTCATTTTAGCAAAGTAAGAAGTTGTAAATGTATTTTTTTGGAACAATCTTAAAAATGTTGTGCCAAAATCCCTAATTAGTATTATGATTACCATCCAAAGTGGTATAATATCCAAATAAAAAAAAGAAAGAAATGCTGCAGAAGTGAGCAGTTTATCAGCAAGGGGATCCATAAATTTACCGAATGAACTTACCCAATTAAATTTACGGGCAAAATAGCCGTCATAATAATCAGTTATTGCTCCAATTATATATAATACAATTGCAAATTGCTGCAAAGCCACATCTCCAGAAAGGAAAAGGATTACGTAAAAAGGTGCAATAATTACACGTGATAAACTCAATATATTAGGTAACTTCCAATCCATTTTAACACCTATTTAATAGAAATTGCTGTTTGAATGATAGAAAGGAATTTTTCAGCATCTAACGAAGCACCTCCAATAAGTCCACCCGAAACAAATTCCGTGCTTAATATTTCTTTTGCGTTTTTTTCGTTCAAACTACCGCCATATAAGATTTTGATTGTTACACCAAATTTGTTTTGAAGATAGTTTGCAATCCAAGAATGTACTTCGTAAATTTGCTCTTCCGAAGCAGTTAATCCGGTTCCAATTGCCCAGATGGGTTCATAAGCAATTACCAAAGTTTTCAATTCGTCAGTCGTAAAATCAGATAATAATGATAATTGATATTCTAGTACCTTGAATGTAACATTATTTTCTCTTTCTTGCAAAGTTTCACCAATGCAAAAAACAGGAATTAAATTGTTAACGAAAGCTGATGCTATTTTTTTCGTTAGTAATTCATTATCTTCGCCAAAATATTGCCTGCGTTCACTATGTCCAAGAATTACATATTCACAACCAGAATCAATAAGCATTTTAGGGGAAATTTCTCCAGTGTAAGCACCTTTTTCCTCAAAGTGCATATTTTGAGCACCCAGCGATAATGGGGAATTATTCGTCAATTTTTGTGCAAGTCCTAAACTTGTGAAAGTAGGGCAAATTAGTATTTGCACATTATCAAGATTTAAACCTTCCAATCCTGTATTTATTCCATCAATTAAGTTGCGTGTTGCTTCACGCAACATATTCATTTTCCAATTTCCTGCGATTAAAAAACTTTTCATTGCTGTATTCCACTTACTTTATATATTTTATAATTCGATAAATCTAAATTTGATTCAAATCCTTTTCCACGAATTGTTTCTCTTCGGGTTGTAATAACAATATTTTCATTAGTGTGAATCAAAGCATTCACATTGTCCCAGTATAATTTAGAAGTTTCCATTTTAACAAGTGCACTATCCGAAAAAACAACCACATTGCCCCTTGCTTCCATATTTTTTGTTTGATCATCAACTGTTGCTTCCTGACAAGTAAGAATTGAAAGTCTATTACCGGTTATCTTTGAAAAATATTCAACTTTCACATTTCCAATAATTTCTGTCCTTTTCTCGGTAGTATAAATTTCAGCTCTATCGGCTTTCAGAATTGCCTTTGTCCATGTGGAATCGAAAAAGACAACTGAAATATTATTTGCAATTTGGTCAGCAGTAATTTTAGCATCCTCTTTCAATGCTTTTTGATATGCAGTGTCATCCATGCAGCCAAAATTGCTAATAAGTATAGTGAAGATTAATATGTTTAATATATTTTTCAATAAATTACAGCAAATCCTTAAGTTAAAATTTGTAATTCTTTTAGTGTTTTATCCATCAGGATTAAATCAGATATAAACTTGCTTGCTAAAGTTAAAGGAAGTTGAGTTTCTTTATCGCTTTTGGCTTCAGTTGGATTAGGGTGTGTTTCAAAGAAAATTCCATTTACTCCCACTGCTACTGCAGCCTTTGCAAGAGTTGGAATCATTTCGGGATATCCTCCAGATTGTTCGGAAATAGAAGGACGCTGTACTGAATGAGTTGCATCATAAACGACTGGGAAACCTGATTCTTTCATAATCTTGAGCGAACGGAAATCAACTACTAAATCATTATATCCGAAGAAAGTACCTCTTTCGGTAAGAAGGACTTTTTCATTGCCGGTTTGGACAATTTTTTGTGCAGCTTTAATTACGGTATCAGCAGAAACAAATTGCCCTTTCTTTATGTTCACATATTTACCGGTTTCCCCCGCCGCAATTAGTAAATCGGTTTGTCTGCAAAGGAAAGCAGGAATTTGCAAAAAATCTACAAATTCTGCTGCAATTTTAGCTTCCTCAACGGAATGAATATCTGTGAGAGTTTGAATATCGTATTTATCGCCAATTTCTGCAATCCATTCAAGTGCTTTAATGTCACCAACTCCTGAAAAAGAATTGCCGCTTGTACGGTTTGCTTTTCGGTAAGATGCTTTGAAGATAATATCAATATCCTGTTCGAAAGAAATTGACTTTAATTCCTCTGCAACATCTGTTAGCATTTCTTTTGATTCTGCAAGACAAGGTCCCGCAATAAAGAATATATCGTTTTTATTTTTCATTTCAATTTTGTTATAAATAACAAAATTAAGGAAAATTTTATAATAGTAGTCTTACAATCCTAATTTGTCCATATTTTCTCTTTCATATTCACCATCTTCTCCCGGATAACGTAAGATTTTATCATATTTCCCTGTTTCCAATGCTTGTAGCCAGATTAAACTTTGTTCTGAAGGCATTGCAATGGGTAATTCATTGTAAATTAAATCCTTAATTGCAATTTCATAATCATCAATTATCCAGCCTTCTGATTTGAATTTCTCTATCAAATCGCTCAAAAATAGTGCAGAGGTTAAATTCAAATGTAATAGGAGTGTATGGTGAATTTGCCTCTTGTTGATTTTTAGGGACAAATCATTGTAATAATTTGCTCTGTCAAAAATATGATTTACAAAATATTTTCTATAACCGGAAATATCAGCTTTAAGATTTTGCTTCAATCTTTCAATCAGTCTTGAATTAATGTACCAATCCGAAGCATCAATAGTTACCCAACCCTGCTTAAATCCATTATCAAGGAGAAACTTTCTTACTGAATCCCTTTTTGCAACTGTATTTCCTGTTTTGAGATATGGATAACGAAATATTTTCCTGTAATTTTTAAATTGGTAAAGAAAATCATTACATTTTTTAATATCTTCAATGTATTCATCAACAAATAAATTTTTAGAACTCAAATTTCTATGATTATATGTATGATTCCCAATTAGATGACCAGCTTCTTCCCATTTATACACAAGCCCAATTCCTTGAGGATTATCCATACCTTTAGAACGCACGAACCAAATAGCCTTAATATTATATTTTGCTAAATGTTCCCGAATCATGGAATTCCATGCATCATTAGAATAATTCAAAACATCTCCTGTGATTCCATCATCAAATGAAAAAGCAATGTGAGGAGCATCGCTCTGTGCATGAATAGATTGAGTATTGGAGAAAAAAGAGAAAAAGACAATATAAATCAGAAAGATATTTTTCAGAATAAAGTTAGTCATAATTCCCATTTTACAAGGTTACTTAAAATCAAAATTAAGTATATAATGTAGTTAAATTGATAGTGTCGAATTTGTTGAGAAGTTGCAAGCATTATCTCTACATAATTGAACCAGCATAAAATTAATATTAATAATTGATTTAAAGTATTTCCTCTAATCTTCAAAGATTATCTAAATGCCTACAAGGCTAACTTTTAAAATAAATTATTTAATCAAATTCAATTACGCTATATATTTTTTATCAATATATTTTGAGTTTAATAGACGAGCAACTGCCATATAGTTTGGCTTAAAGGAGATTTTGTCACCTATTTTATACTTTTTCTTTCCATTTTCATCTTTATTATTGCCTAAATCAATCACAATCATATCAGATGTAATTCCGACAAAAGTTAAACTTTTATCGCATGGTTCAATGTCGAGATTATTAACATCGAGCAATCCAAAGTCCAGAATTGCTTTTACTGTGGTTTCACTTATGTCTTCTTCATTGTAAGTGGCAGTATGTCCCACATTTGCATCTCCGATAATCCCATCAGGAACGATTGATTTTTCCTCAATTTCAATAATATTTGCCTGAAATTCAAAAGTATCAGTATGCAAATCAAGGAATTGCTTACCATCCAAGGGGCTTACACCAAAAAATGCTGTTTCACCCACACGAAAGTGATTTACTTCTTTTGGGATTGTTTTTCTTTCAATCATGGGTAATGTGATAGAGGAACCACCGGAAATATACTTTAGTTCCTTATTAAATTTTGCGGATATTAATTCTTTGTAAAGTGCTAATTGAAGTAACTTATCGAAAGTAGGCTCTACACCATACATACATCCAAGATTTGAACCAATTCCGATTACTTCGATATTTGATAAAGAAAATACTTTTTCGTAAAAGTCTAAAATATCCTTTCTTTGGATTCCTTCCCTCAATTCACCTAATTCCACCATGATAATAATTTGATGGTTCTTTCCGGCTTTTTTTGCAGCATTGTTCAAAGTAACAATTGTACTATAAGAACTATTCAGCGAAATATCAGCATATTTCACAACATCCTCTGCATATATTTTAGCAGGAGGTTTAATATAAATAGTCTTCAAATGAGGTTTGTATTCCTTAAGATTTCTGATATTAGACAAGCGGGAATCTCCAACTTCGTCAATTTTTTTGATAATTTCATCAGTCAAAACTGATTTCAAAAAATCTTTATCTCCCGAAAAGACTTTTGTAATCAAGCTCCAGTTAATGCCATGCTGCTCGAAATATTCACTGAGTTTATTGATATTTTGTTTGATTTTTTTTGTTTGAATAAGTAATTCTGCCATTTTATTTTTTAAGCCTCATTTCTAAATAGGGATTAGTAAAGCCAAGTTTTTGGTACAAAAATCTTGCAGGATTATTCGCTTCAACGTGCAAAGCAACATCGCCGTCTGCATGATTTAAAGCTTCCTGCATCACTTTTTTGCCAACACCTTTACCTCTTTGATTCTTATGTGTTGCAATGTAAACAAGGATGTTTTCTGGAATATATCCTCCCATACCTGTTCTATTTATTACTACAGCACATTGAATCTCGTTGTTTTCCTTTGCAATCAGTGTGAACCCGCCATCAGATTCAATATCCTGAACGGAATAATCTACGGCTTTCTTAATGTGATTTTTTGCATCACCATATTGGTCTAAATGGTCATATAGAAAATTAATCACTTCACTTTTTTCTGTTTCATTCAGCTTATTTTCTGCGTCGTAAATTTTTGTTTTAATCATTTCATCATTCCTTTTTTTCTATAATACAGATTTAAAAACTTAATATTCAAGATTACTAGCTTAAATAAGAGATGACGAATATATGAAAATGATATTTTACTTAAATAATTTAAAATCAGATATTTGTATTAATAATTGGACTCATAGCAAGTAACAATATAGCGTTAACGGTAAAAAGAATAATTTGAATGAATTATTTTGATTGCTCTATTTGTAATAATAACATAAAATTGGAGGAATAATATTTTATTTGAATTTGACTTATTTAATAATTTAAGAGTTGAATTTTTGTAAAAATCACCCACTAAAACATCAAGAAAATAGATTTAATTAGTTTCAATTTATTTTATGAACATATTAGAAATACAGATTCAGAAACTATTTCTTAATATGACTTCTTGTAAACACTTTATGAATGGGATTGTAAAGTACTCCTTGACTTAACAACCATAATGATACACTCTTTGCAAACTGTTAAAAATAAAACGTGAAAATTAAAAATAATATGATTTTTGTATACTGATTTTGATTAATTTTGCAAATAGAAATATTGTTAAATTAAGGAAAATTATAATGAAAACACTTCTTATTACTGCATTCTTGATAATTTTTATTACTTCTCCAGTTTTTTCACAATTTGAATTTATTAAGAGAAAAGCCAAAGAGAAAATGGAAAAAGCTGTTGAGAAGAAAATGGAAGAATCTGAAAATTCAGAAGAAGAAGGGCAGAACGAAGAATCAGAGGAAAATGCAGACAAAAAGGAAGGTATCCAAAAAGAATCTTCAAAAACTACTGCTTTTGAAAGCTATTCCAAATTCGATTTCATACCCGGAGAAAAAGTAATATTTTTCGAAGATTTCAGTCAGGATGCAATCGGTGATTTTCCTATGAACTGGAATACTAATGGTTCAGGAGAAATTGTCAACACAAACATATACCCGGGCAACTGGCTTCAAGTGAAACCAAATTCCTACGCATCAGTTTGGACAGACAAGTTACTGGATTTACCCGAAAACTATACTTTGGAATTTGATGTTATCCCATTAAGCACTACTGAAGATGACTCAGGAAATATGTCCGGTTATGAGGTCAGAATTTATAAAGCAATAAATCTGAATTCAATTGACGGTGGCTCAGTACCGGGGGAATCAGGTTTTGCTTATGATGTGGAATACTATGGCAGATCCAATTACAGGGCGTATTGGCATGGGACCGAAGATAATTATCTAGATATTTCCGGTAAATTCGATGAAGAGAAATATCATCAGAAGGCAAATCGTAAATATCATATTTCAATCTGGGTGCAAAAGACAAGAATTAGACTTTATCAGGATGATAAAAAGTTATTTGATTTGCCAAAAGCAATTTCTCTCGATAAAAAATATGACCGTTTCAGAATTGATGATGGTTCTATACTCATTAGTAATATACGCATTGCTGTTGGTGCACCGGATATGAGATCCAAACTTATTACTGAAGGCAAGCTTGTTTCTTATGGTATTTACTTTGATGTTAATAAAGATATTGTAAAACCTGAATCCTATGGAACTCTCAAAGAAATCGCCAAAGTATTGACTGACAACCCGGATGTAAAAGTGAAAGTTATTGGCCATACTGATAGTGATGGCAAAGATGATGCAAATTTGGAATTATCCAAAAAACGTGGGGAATCCGTGAAGAATGAATTGATTAAAACTTTCGGAATTGATGCATCACGTTTGGAATTTGACGGAAAAGGTGAATCAGAACCTATTGGTCCAAATGATACTCCTGCTAATAAAGCACTAAATCGTAGGGTAGAGTTTATAAAAATATAATAAAATTTTCACAAATTAAATTTTAAAAACAATGATGAAATCAGTTCAATTATCTCAAATTTCTTCTTTTTTGGAAAATCCTTCTTTCGTACTTTACGGGGTTTCCTCAAAGCCGAATAAGATGGGGAACAGCATCCTGAAGGAGCTTTCGAATAATGGTCTCCGAATATTTCCTATACATAAGGAGATGGAATCATTAGAAAAACATCAATGCTACAAGAATTTATCTCAAATTCCCGAAATACCAAAAGCGGCTATTGTTTGCACTAAGGATGAAAAGACTTCTGCAATTTTGGACGAATTATCCGAACAGGGAATTCGGCAGGTATGGCTTCAGCAGGGTTCCGCCAGCGCAGAAACAATTGAGGATGCCAAGACAAAATTTGATAATTTGATTTTCGGAAAATGTATCTTGATGTTTGCTAATCAAACCGGAATACATAAATTTCATTCTAAAATTTTAAAAATTTTCGGAAGATATCCTAAAAACTGAGATAACGGATTATTAAAGTAGTTTTCATTTTCTCACAATGAAAAAAAACTATGATCTTTTTAACATAGAATTTTATCGAAAGGAAGTAAAATAAACTAACTCTATTGCTCATCCATAATGCCATAACCTGCAAGTATCTTAGGTATATACTTCTCAATTCGAGAAATGAGGGTTTTGGTCTGCTTGGCATCAGCGAAGTATAAACAGTACATTCTGCGTCTTCCCGGTGTTAATTGGAAGAAAGCAGTAATAAGTTCAGAACTTTTATCCAGATATTTTTGGAATTCTGCCGGAATTTCAATTTCATCCTTTTTCTTGAATTTTACTTTTTTGCCTTCCATTTCAAGTTTCACTGCTTCCAGAACATATTCTTTAATATGTTTCTCATGTTGGATTATTTGTTCAACCGATGTGAAGCGGAGTTGCCTCATTGCCTGAGTATTTTCTCCTGGGGCGATCATTATTTTATGCGAATCAGTTATCAGAACTCCTTTAAAGAAGAAAATTGTGCAGTATTCCTTGAAACTTTGAATCCCAAGGATATTTTTGCCATTCATCATATAAACGGGACCTTTCCATTTGAAATCTTCTTCCAAATTACAACTTCGCAAAATTTCGACTAAAAGTATTAGCTCCCTCTGCCATTTTTCATTTTTTTCTATAAAGCTTTCAACTCTTGGATGCATATCTCATTAAATAAAAATTGTAATTATTTTTCAGGATAAAATTCATTCAGAAAATTTGTTTTCCATTGTCTGAAAGTCCCATCAGCAATTTTTTCTCTTGCTGTACGGACTAACCATAAATAAAAAGCGATATTATGCTGTGATGCAACTTGCAGTGCAAGCAATTCATCTGCAATAAATAGATGGCGCAAATACCCAAGGGTGAATGTATTGCCGGGATAAATACTCAGTTCCTCGTCTATCAATTCATCGGAAAATCTGTGTTTCAGATTTCGTACATTTATTTTACCACGTGTCGTGAAAAGTTGAGCATTTCGTGCATTGCGAGTAGGAATAACACAATCAAACATATCAATTCCCATTTCAATAGAATTCAGAATGTCTTGGGGCATACCAACTCCCATAAGATATCTTGGTTTATCTTTAGGCAGCAATTCTGTGGAAACAGCTGTCATTTCGTGCATCAATTCTTTAGGTTCACCAACAGAGAGACCCCCGATTGCATATCCATCAAAGCCGATTTCGACCATTTTTTCGATATATTGCTTGCGATAATCTTCAAATACTCCACCTTGCCCAATACCGAATTGGAATTGTCGGTGTTCGTAATATGGAGAAGTATTTAAAAAGTGCTTACGAGCTCTTTCTGCCCAATGAAGTGAAAGATCTATTGATTTTTCAATATATTTTCTTTCTGCAGGATAAGGAGCGCATTCATCAAGAACCATCATAATGTCGGAGCCGATTGTTCGCTGTATGTCCACCACATTTTCAGGTGTAAATATATGCGAACTGCCATCAATATGCGATTTGAATTTAGCACCTTCACGAGTTAATTTACGAAGAGGTGACAAAGAAAATACCTGATAACCACCGCTATCAGTAAGAATAGGGCGGTCCCAGTTCATAAATTTATGCAAACCACCGAAATGGTTCAGTACTTCCATACCCGGTCGGAGATAAAGATGATATGTGTTCCCAAGTATTATTTTTGCATCGAATTCAACCAATTCCCTTTGCTGAACAGCTTTAACGGTGCCTTGTGTTCCAACAGGCATAAAAATTGGTGTGGGAATTATACCATGGTCAGTATGCAATTCTCCCAGTCGGGCATTCGTTGTAGAATCTTCTTTAATTAATTTGAAAAATGAATTGTCAGACATTACTTGAATTTAATTTTTAGAATTGAAACATCATCAACTAGAATTTGCTTATAACTAATTTTCTTTAAATAATCAAGAGATACTGAAAGAGGGTATTCTCTTCGAATGAGCTCTTCCATATAAATTTGCAAAGTATCTTCATTCCATTTTTCCATGTCGAAAGTGTATGCATCAATAATTCCATCTGAATAAATAACTAGAGATGAATTGTGGTCAATATGAATTTCATTCTGAATAAAATTAAAATTGTCAGTTGTTCCAATAAGCATATTTTGCGAAGCAAGCAGTTGAGTGGATGACAGTTTTGTTATTAAAAATGTTGGTGGATGACCAGCAGAAGCATATTTGAGTTTACGTGTTTTTCTATTATACACTGCGAAAAAAATTGTAAAAAATAGAAAATTATGCTGCTGGATCTGATATGCTTTATTCAGTTCAGTAAAAACATTTGCCGGTTCACGAAAATCAACATCCGGTAAAGTCGAAAATCGAAGCATATTCAGCACACTAACTGATTGCAAAGCTGAAGCAACCCCGTGACCTGATACATCGAGAAGATATATTGCCAAGTTGTCTTCATCCAGCCAGTGATATCCAAATGAATCCCCACCTAAAGAATGAGACGGAGCGAAAAGCCAGTCAGTTTCAATCACATCATTGTGGATTCTAGCTGGCAGTAAGGATTGCACATATTCGGCAGCACTGACAACTTCGTTTTGGAGTTTTTTATAAGTATCTTCTATTTCTTTTTTACTTTCATTCAATTTGCGATTGATTTCGGTGATTTCGGTTATCTTGTCATTAATAATTTGTTTAGATAATTTCAAATCTAAATGATTTTTGACCCTTACTAAAAGTTCCTTTGGATTGAAAGGTTTTGTGATGAAGTCCACTGCGCCATAATCAAATCCCTTGAGCAAGGCTTCTTCATCGTTTCTTGCTGTAACGAAGATAACAGGAATATCAGTAGTATTAGGATTATTCTTTAATAGTTTGCATAATTCATAACCATCCATTTCGGGCATCATAATGTCCAGTAAAATCAAATCAGGATGGATAATTTGTAATTGATCCAATGCCATGTTAGCACTCATTGCAGCTTCAATCTGATAATTATTCTCCTGCAGCAGCATACCCAAAACTCTGATATTATCTTCAATATCATCAATTATCATTATTTTGGGTGTATATCCTGAAATTAAATTTTGCATTTACTACTTTTTCTTAATTTTTTTTAAAAGATAATAAAATAATATTATTGAGACGACAATACCAATAAAATCTGCCAAAAAATCGAAAAAATCCGAATCTCTTCCCGGAGTGTATGATTGATGAATTTCGTCAGTTGCACTAAAAAAAGCACCTATAATCACTGTCAAAACCATAATGTACTTAACTTTGATATTATTTACAAAAATGGAATAAAGCATCAGAAAAGTAGAACCTCCATAAACCATATACGCAGCAAGGTGAACTAATTTATCGAAATTCCAGATTTCTTTTGGAAGGAATTCAATACTGGATTGTGATGATAAGTAAAAAATTATCCCCGAAATAAGTACCCATTGCAAAAGTGCGAAAAATTTATAAATCTGATTTCTTAAATTCATTATTCTTCAGTTAAAATATTGTCCAATTCATTTATCAAATCAGAAGCAGTTAATGTGATTTCAGAATGCTTTTCAGAAAATGAGTCACCTGCAGCTGAATGCAAATATGCTCCGATAGAGGCCGCATCTGTTAAAGTCATATTTTGTGCCGTTAATCCGGCAATTATTCCTGTGAGTACATCGCCGCTACCGGCAGTGGCCATTCCGGGATTTCCTCCGAGATTCCAGTAAGTTGAGTTTCCATCAGATATCAAGCTTGGAACATGTTTAAGCAGAATATTACATTCGAGTTGTTTTGACCATTTATTTACTAACTCTAAATGATTTAAGAAAATTTCTTCTCTTGGTATTCCAATTAAATTGGAAAATTCACCGATATGTGGTGTGAGCAATATATTGGAATTTAATTTTGTATTTTCGTTTATTGCTTTAATAGCATCTGCATCAAGAATAATTGAGGTAGTAGTTGATAAAGATTCTATCAATTCATTAATTAACTGATGCAATTCATCGGAATAACCTAATCCGGGACCAATCACGATTACATCAGCCTTTTCTGCAGCTTCGAGGATAACATTTTTATTTGAGTACGATATTAATCCATCTGAATCAGCATCAAGTTTGGTCGGAATAATTTCAGGACGAAGTGCCGAATGAATAGCAGGAGACATAAGATATACCAGACCAGCACCAATTTTGATTGCAGAATTGCTAACTAATGCTGCAGCCCCGGGCATATGCTCAGATCCGGCAATAATCAATACTCTGCCGTAATCAAACTTTGAACTAATTTTATACCGAAGCGGCAAATATTCAGCAATGTCAGAATCATCAAAAGCGAAATTTTTTGCCAAATCCCCGACAATCCTTTCAGGAG
>MHAC01000084.1:49786-82623 GCA_001804565.1 Ignavibacteria bacterium GWF2_33_9
CATTCCGGTTTTAATTGCAAACATTGTAAGGGTAATATCTGCAATGAAGGCATCTTCGTGTGCTAATCCTGTTAATGAATTCAATCCGCTGGGAATGTCAATTGCTATTTTCAAAGCATCAAGTTCATTGACCTTTTTTAATATCGGTACTACCAATCCTTGCAGATATTCGCTTCCGCCCACCCCAATAAGACTATCTATAATTAAATCTGCATTAAAATTAAACTGTTCAATATCATTATCATCTTTCAGATGATGAATATCCAATCCAATTTTTTCCAGGATTAAGAAATTGCTTAAAGTTTCTGGAGACATTTTTTCTTTTGCACCAATCCAAGCAACCCTCACATGGTATAAATTACTTAGATGTCTTGCAGCTGCGAATCCGTCTCCTCCATTATTGCCACTTCCACAAATCAACAAAATTTCCGGATTTTCGATTTCGGAATCCAACAAGATTTCATCAATGATATCAGATACTGACCGAGCAGCATTTTCCATTAATATTTCACCTTTGATTCCATATTGATTAATTGCAATACTATCTGCATTTCTGATTTCTTCCGGAGTTAAGATGTATTTCATATTTATACCGAATTTTAAAAAAAATAATATTCGCAAAATTAAAAATAATTGTTAATTTATATTAAAATTAATGAATTTTAAACAAAATTCCTTTCAAATCGTAAATTATATTGATGTTTGATAAAAATGAAATATTAGAGATTTTTCAATCGAAAAAATTCATTCTATATTCTTCTATAAGCGTTTTAACTGTGAAATTGCTTGGCGATTTCCTTTTATCATACTTCTTCGGGACTGTTAGTTTCGAGGATAATTTATTATGGAAACTTGTTACCACAGCACTTCTGGGAGTTTTCGGTTTCTCATATCTCAATGAAATTCTAAAGAACAGATTAGTAAAATACAAAAACAAGTTTTTACAGAAGTATCCTGATGATTTACTGAAACTCACAATATATTACTTTATTGGAATAGTCCTTTCATATTTTATCAGCAATATGGAACATTTACTAAAGTCTAGTGAATATCCATTTTTTAATTTAATTCAAGTTTTTGGCTGGTATTATGTTTTAGGTGCTTTTTGGGTAATTACTTTTTTCATTAAATGGGTTGATGATTTAAAAAACAAGAGGACAAAAAGTTTTAAGATAATTTTTCTTTCTGTATTTATAATTATCGGACTCAATGTATTTGTAGTAAATGTGCTGAATTATTATCTTGATTTTTCCATAATGAAAGATGTTTTTGACGTATTTATCATTTTGGGATTTATAGTAGTTGGTTTTTCTGCATTCATTCTTCCTTTTGATAAAAACTGGATGTTGATATATAACACTGAGCAGAAGCATAAAATTCAATTATGGTCTTTCTTGTTTACCATAACTGTATTTACAACTTACATCTTATTGTCAAATAATTCCGGAGCCAAAAATTCCATAGATTGGATTTTTCCAAATGTTTCTCATTTAATAGTATATCCCACATTTGTTCTTACTCTTTTTACATTAAGAGTATTTTTTGTAAGTTTTAGTAGAAATAAACAAAAATATTTGGATTTTCAGAGAGAAAAATTCGATTTCCTTTCCAAAATCAACAATTTGATTTCAGAATCAATAAATTCAGAAAAATCAATGATTATCCGTGATGCAATGGAAATCATCATCCCCACTTTTCATATTAATTATGCATGGGTAGAAAATTATAATACTTCTTTTGCAATTACTTTTGAATACAATATGAATGAGAAATTTATCCATGATATAAGAACTGATGATTCATTCCGTGATAAGGTATTTGAATTAAATAGAATTGCATATTTTGCTTCAGACAATGAATTATTAGAGTATTTTACTACTCAAAAATTCAGTGGTTCATTGATTGTTATTCCTGTGTTCGAAAGGAAGAATAGAGTAAGTACTATATTCCTTGGTAAAATGATGGATTTCGGATTCAAGAATGATGAATTTGAAATGCTGAATACTTTTTCTACGAATTACAGATTAGCTTTGGAAAATTCGATATTAGTGAAAGATTCATTGCAAAAGCAAAGATATGAATTTGAATTGCAAATAGCAAAAGGGATTCAAAACATAATAATTCCGCAGCAAATAGCAGATATTCCTAATTACTCTATTGCAGGTATATCTATTCCTGCTCATGAATTGGGAGGTGATTATTATGACCTTGTTTATTTGAAAGGTGATCGACCAACCTTATTGATTGCAGATGTTTCAGGGAAAAGTATCAATGCTGCTCTCTACCTTTCTCAATTGAAGGGTATTGTGATGTCAATAAGTAAATACGTGGAAACTCCTTTGGAATTTGTGAAAGAATTGAATAATCTTTTGCATCTTTATACAGAAAAGCATATTTTTATTACCTTATCTGCAATAACTTTAGAAAACAACAAAGGTTTGATCAAATACGTAAGAGCAGGGCATTCCCCGTTATTAGTGAAAAACAAAAATGAAATTAATGAATATACTCCACAGGGAATTGCTTTGGGTGTGACTTCCAAAGCATTATTCGACCGAAATTGCTGCGAGGTAGAAATTCAATTGCAAAAAGGAGATATATGCTTTACTTTCACAGACGGCTTTGATGAATTAAGAAATGCAAATAATCTGGAATTCGGCAAAGAGAAAATATGTAACTTATTATTGAACTCTGAACCGAAAAAGGCACAGGATTTGATAGATGTTTCCATGGCAGAAATCGTAAAATTTGTTAATGGAAATATGTTTCATGATGATTTAACTTTACTCTCATTAATTTATACTGGAGAAAATGAGTAAATGGACAATATTCAAATAAAATTTAAGATTGAAAATCTTTCTGAAGAAAACGTGCATACTTTGTCTCTTGCGGGATACTTAGATGCCCATACTGCTCCGGATCTGGAAACTGCAATTCAGGAGGCTATTACTTCTGGAAATCATAATATACTGATTGATTTCGAGAAATTAGACTATATTAGCAGTGCAGGATTTGGAGTGTTTATGGAATTTATCGAAGATATTCGTTCAAAAGGCGGAGATATGAAAATGACTGGTATGAATTCCAAAATCAAAGGACTGTTCGATTTGTTGGGCTTCAATTTACTATTTGATATTAACGATGATAAAAATACTTTACTGAATAAATTTAAGAATGATTGATCAAGAAAATATAGAACCTGAAAAAATATGCATCAATGCAATTACGGATGAATTAGCAAAAGTTCGTGAATTAGTTGAAATGCATATTCAGGAAATGGGTTTTTCTGAGGAAAAGCAGTTTTCCATTAAATTAGTCATTGATGAAATTTGCTCCAATATCATCAAACATTCTTATACAACTGTACAAAAGCCTGAAGATGATTATCTCAAAATCTGTATAGAAATTCAAAAAGAAGTTAATAAACTTATTGTAAAAATATTTGATCAGGGCCCTCCTTTCAATCCTGTGGAATATCACTCGCAGGAATTGTCAGAAAAAATCAAACATCCCCATAAAGGTGGATTGGGTATCACTCTTGTCAAGTTACTCTCCGATAATCTTTCTTATTCTCGTCTGGATTCAGATCCACAGTCAAATTTACTGGAAATTACTTTTTTCAAAAATTAATTTTATTGCATTCACTACCAGCCATGTAATTAATTATCACGCTTTTCGTATATATTATACAATATATTGAACATTTTAGTTAATTTTGAAATTAAACTGAATTGCATTTATGAAAGGAATGATAATTGGCATTAGTGTTATTTTGGGAATAATCATTGGGATTTTTCCATCATTAACCAAACCCAAACCAAATTGGTGGAAAGCAATGGTATCGGTGCTTTTCATTATAAATCTAATAATGATAATAACACCTGATTTAGTGTCAAATCTGAATTATGTGAATTATCTTGCAGTGAATGATATTGAAGAACAAGTGCTGATTGACCCTTCAGAAGGAACAATCACACAGAATGAAGATTCATATAGTATCACTCCATTAAAATATCCTGTTTTGAAAAGTCAGGAAAATTCTAAGATTGAAGGTAAATTGCTGAAAATAAAGTATAATGGAAAATTGCAGGCTTTTGAAATAATGGGCTTAGAAAATCCTTCGATTATTCCGTTGCAATATCCAATGATTGTGGAATTGAAGGAAAGAATTAAAATCATGGTATTGCACGTACCTGTCGCCTGGACTGCAGTTTTGGCTTACTTATTTTCAATGATCTTTTCAGTAATGTATCTGAAAAAACGTGAATATAAATATGATATTTATGCAAATTCGGCTGCAGGAGTAGGCGTGATTCTAACCATACTTGCAACTGTTACAGGTATGATATGGGCAAAATTCAATTGGGGTAGTTATTGGAATTGGGATCCTCGTGAGACATCCATTTTCGTACTTTTGCTAATTTATTTTGCATATTTCGGATTGAGACAATCAATAGAAAATCCTGATACTCGCTCCAGACTTTCGGCTGTATATTCAATAATCGCATTCGTTACAGTTCCATTTTTCATCTTTATATTGCCGAGAATTTCAAGTGGATTGCATCCTGGAGCAAGCGGAGAAAACACTGCAGGACCGGTTTTGGGTGGAGGTACAGAAATGTTGAATCCTAATCTAGGATTAACATTCGGTTTTTCAATGTTTTGCTTTTCACTGCTCTTTTTCTGGATGTTCAATCTGAAAGTGAGAACTGAAATTTTGGATAACAAGTAATTATTTTTGAAAATAAATAAATAAATAAATAAATATGACATTCTTAGAACAAAACACACTATACATAGTCCTTATCATCTCTTTGATGATTTGGTTAGGAATAGTTTTTTATCTTTACAGAATTGACAGTAAAGTTTCCAAACTCGAAAAACTATTCAATGAATCAAATATTGATGAAGTTGATGAATAATCATTTGCTTTTGCAATGATTTAATGTGTTAATTCTCTCAATTTATTTTTCGGAAATTACTTAATTTTGAAGATTGTATTTTTTACAATCCAAGTATAATTATTAAAATTGAACAATAACTAAAAAAGAGGATATAAAATGAAATTAAAATATATCATAATCGGAGTGATTGCCATTGGCTTCCTTGGCCTGGCATACTATTCATTCGATTCGAATAAAATTGATTATTCCGATTTTGAATCCGCCAGAGAATCACTGAAAACTGTTCAGGTAATTGGTAAAGTGGATAAAACACAGAATGTATCTTACGATTCTGACGACAATGTGCTGACTTTCGCACTTATTGATGAATTGAACACAACTGAGATGATTACATTCAACGGACCAAAGCCAAACAATTTTGATATGGCACCAATGGTTGTAGTTAAAGGTAGATACGAAGAAGGGAAATTTATTGCAAAAGACATTATGACAAAATGCCCTTCAAAATACGAAGGAGATGGTAATGATGTCAAGAAAAACAATGGAGAAATTTAATGATTGGTGAAATAACTGTTTGGTTGAGTTTTGCTCTTTCTGTCTTATTCACAATCCTCTTTTTTGCTGCAGATAAAAAAGGAGGAAGATTGAGTGAATTTACTCGCATTTTTTATTATACAATGCCGGGCGTTTTATTGATTGCTTCGATATACTTAATGTATAATATTCTGACTCATAATTACACATTCACATATATTTGGTCCTATTCAAATAATTACTTACCTACTCATATTTTGTTAACCTCATTTTTCTCGGGACAGGAAGGTTCATTTCTGCTCTGGGCATTGCTGGTAGCATTTTTCTCATTATTTGTGAGAAGATTTGCAAGAAAATATGGATATGAAAATTTAGTGATGGCATTTTTCAGTTTAACATTAGTTTTTATAACATTTATGCTTATTCTGAAAAGTCCGTTTACCAAAATTTGGGAGAGTTTTCCAGATCAGGTAAGCGCCGGATATATGCCTCCTGACGGAAGAGGTTTGAATCCTATTTTAGAGAATTTCTGGAATATGATACATCCTCCGATTTTATTCATTGGCTATGCTGCAATGTCAGTTCCATTTGTATTTGCAATTGCGGGTTTAATCAAAAAAGATTATCAGAATTGGATTAAAATATCGGCTCCTTGGACTTTATTTGCAACCGGAATTTTAGGTCTAGGAATTATGCTTGGTGGATTTTGGTCGTACGAAACACTTGGTTGGGGAGGTTTCTGGGGTTGGGATCCAGTAGAAAATGCTTCACTTATGCCATGGTTAATTGCTGCAGCTCTTGTGCATTCAATGCTTGTGCAGAAGAAATCAGGTACATTAGTGAAAACTAATTTTGCTCTCGCAATGCTCACTTTCATTTTTGTACTGCTATCTACTTTCCTCACTAGAAGCGGTATTCTTGGCGATATGTCAGTTCATTCATTTGGAGAACCGGGCAAACTAGCATATAATGTTTTACTCGGATTCTTACTTGTATTTTTATTCTTGAGTATAATCTTATTAATTGTACGAACCAAGGATATTAATTCCAAAATGGATAAATCTGAAATGAACTTTAGTTCAAGAGAATTTTCGCTTTCACTTGGTATGATTGCTCTCACTCTAACAACGTTCATTGTTTTTATCGGAACAACTTTACCAATTACATCAGAAATATTTTCTTCATCCAAATCATCAGTAGATATTTCATTTTATGATAAATGGAATTTGCCAATAGCAGCATTTATTATGATTTTGAATGGATTGGCTTTCTATCAGAAATGGAAAAAATCAGATTGGTCAGAAATCATGAAGAAATTGATTTTGCCAATGATTATTGCACTGGCAGTTACAATTCTCATAATAATACTCAAAATTGATAGATTTAGCTTAGCAGTTCTTGCTTTCACTGCAGTTTTCTCTCTTGTAGTTAATTTGCAGATGATTTTCAGAACAGTTGGTAAGTCATGGAAGAAAATTGGCAGCATGCTTTCGCATATTGGTATTGCCATGCTACTGCTGGGAGTTATATTTAGTGGTGCTTATTCCGAGAAACATACTTATTCCCTGAAAGAGGGAGACTCTACAAAAGCATTTGGTTATAATGTCACTTATAAAGGGAAACACCAAATTGAAAAAGAATTGAAAGACCGTGAAAAATTCTTGCATATCCTCAATTTTGAAAAAGAGGGGAACAATGTAGAAGTTGGGTCCATTCTTTACTGGAGTGATTTTAACGATAGATCGCAGGTGTTCCTTGAACCCGGGATAAAAACCGGTTTGACACAGGATATTTACGTGTCTCCTGTTTCTTTCGATACAAAAGTGGATATTCCTGAAATAAAATTATTCAAAGGTATGCCGGAAAATATTCCACAGGACAAAGATGTAACAGTTACCTTGAATTCATATGACATGTCCAATGGTGAAAAAAGTCCTGAAGGTGAAATTCTATTTGGCTCTATTATTCAATTTAATACACCAAAATATAAATATACTGATACAATCTATACCTGGTTAAATATGGCAACATTTGTCGGTATTCCAATTTGGTATGGAATAGATTCAACCGATTATGAAATTGGTTTCAGCGGAATTGAAAATTCAATGCAAAGTCAAGGTGAAAATAAAGCTATAATGTTGATTAGACAAAAAGGTAGTGAAGAACCTGCAACTTATGATATTTTTACTTTCCAAATTGAATTGAAACCATATATGTATTTAGTGTGGATAGGATCAATCTTTATAGTGTTCGGATTATTCCTTGCAGTAACAAGATATCCTGGTAAAACTGAATTAAGTCAATAATTTTGATTTGAAATTATAAAAAATGGCAGCTTAATTAGGCTGCCATTTTTTTTTGATTAGGTTATTTATTAATTCAAACCACGTTTTTCTAGTAATGGTTTAATGCTTGGTTCTTGACCTCTGAAACGAATATATAAATCCATTGGGTCCTCACTGTTCCCTTTTTCAAGGATATTCTTTCTGAATGAAGTGGCAGTTTTTTTATCGAATATCCCATTTTCTTTGAAATCCTGGAATGCATCAGAATCAAGTACTCCGGCCCAAATATAAGCATAATATCCGGCATCATATCCACCGGAAAATGTATGGCGAAAATAAGTTGAACGATAACGTGGAGGAATTTCGGAAATTAGTCCTAATTTTCCAAGTTTGTTTGCCTCAAATTTATCAATATCTTCAGTGAGTGGTTTTTCGATTATATGGTAAAATAAATCAAGATAACTTGCCGCAAGATATTCGGTTGTTGCAAAACCTTGACCGAATCTTGATGCAGCTTTGATTTTTTCAACCAATTTTGCAGGAATAACTTCATTAGTTTTGTAGTGTTTTGCATATAGTGCAAGCATTTCAGGTTCGAAAGCCCAGTTTTCCATAATTTGAGAAGGTAATTCTACGAAGTCACGACTTACATTAGTTCCGCTCACACCTAAATATTGACAATTAGAGAAAAGTCCGTGCAATGCATGACCAAATTCATGGAAGAAAGTTTCAGTTTCATCAATAGTTAAAAGGGATGGCTGGTCTTTTGTTGGTTTAGTGAAATTCAATACAATACTCACAACCGGTGATACTTTTTCACCATTAGCATAATATTCTTCTCTGTAATTTGTCATCCACGCTCCACCACGTTTACTGTCACGTGGGAAAAAGTCCATATAAATTACGCCAAGATGTGATCCGTCATTTTCCAAAACTTCATAACTAACTGCATCCTCGTGGTATTTTGGCAAATTTGTCATTTCTTTGAAAGTAATACCATAAAGGCGTTTAGATAATTCGAAGATTCCTTTTTTTACATTTTCTAATTGGAAATAAGGACGTATTTCTTCTTCATTCAAATCGTATTTTGCTTTGCGAACCTTTTCGGAATAATATCTCCAGTCGCAAGGTTCGAGTTTGAAATTACCACCTTCTTCATTTATCATCTTTTGCATGTCGGCAGCTTCCTGTTTGGAAACGTTTAATGCTGGTGTCCAGAGTTTATCGAGTAAATCGAATACTTTCGCCGGTGTTTTTGCCATATTTTCTGCCAATACGAAGTCTGCATGAGATTTGTATCCAAGTAAATTCGCACGTTCTAAACGCAGATTTGCTATTTCCTTAATAATTTCTTTATTATCAAATTCATTATTATTATTACCACGGTTCAGGTAAGCGTCTAAAAGTACTTTACGTAAATTTCTATTGTCTGCATATTGAAGGAATGGCATAATTGAGGGATTTTGCAATGTAAATACCCATTTGCCTTCCAAACCTCTTGCTTTTGCATCATCTGCTGCAGCGTCAATCAGACCTTGAGGTAATCCGGATAAATCCTTTTTATTGTCAATAACTAATTGATAGGAATTAGTTTCCTTAAGTACATTTTGTCCGAATTTGAGTGTAAGTAGCGAGAGTCTTTCATTGAGTTCACGCATTTTTGCTTGTTTTTTATCATCAAGTTCGGCGCCGTTTCTTACGAAACCTCTATAATTATCGTCAAGTAGTCTTTGCTGTTCTTTTGTTAAATTTTCCGATTTCTGATGTTCATAAACATATTTAATACGTTTGAACAGTTCTTTATTCATCGAAATATTATCGGAATGAGCTGACAAGAGAGGTGATGATTCTTCAGCGATTTTCATCATTTCATCATCAGTAATAACGCTATTCAAGTTGTAAAAAATTGTGGCAACCTGATTTAAAGCTTGACCCGCATTGTCCAATACTTCAATTGTATTTTTAAAATTTGGAGTTTCTTTATTATTGATAATTGCTTCAATTTCCTTCTCATTCATTTTGATTGCTTCTTTGAAGGCAGGCATGTAATCGGAAGTTTTGAATTTGTTGAATGCCGGTACACCAAATGGTGTAGCAAATTTTTCCAGTAAGGGATTGGAATATACTGTCATAGTCATTGAAATTCCTATTAATAAGAATAATATAGTTTTCATTTAAATCCTATAAATATTTGTTAAAAAATCGAATTGTTAGTATTAAAATTGACGATTTTTCTAATGATTAATTACAATTAATCATTATCATTGGAACTAATTTCGAAAGAAAGAACAACAGGTGTATGGTCTGAGATTTTTTCTGAATCCTTAGTTTTCAGCAAATCGTAAAAATCAATTTGATGGAGTGAATTTTGAATAATTCTTTGTTCGGCAGCATTTGAGACTAGAATATGGTCTATCGAAAGCCAACGGTAATTCTTAGTACTCTTTAAAAATTCAGTAAGGAATTTAATATTTCTATCTTCCGAAAGGGGATAAAGAGTTGTGGATTTTTTCTTGGGATTATCATTAAAGTCACCCAAAATGATATAATCTCTTTCTTTTGAGAAATGTTCCATTGAATCAATCCAGCCCTTTAAAGCATAGGCCTGTCTTGTACGTATAATTTGGCTGAATTTCTTCAACTCGGGTGTGCTGTCATAACGTGAAGTTGATTTGAGATGTATATTCATCAGGGTAAAATCAAAATTTCCTTTCTTGGCCTCAGCAATAAATCCCGGCCTTGTTTTGTTAGGTTCAACAATTAATTGTCTAAAACTGCCAAAAATATTAAATGAAATTTTATCACTTACTAAAAAAGCGGGATTTTGTCTGCCTTTGTCTTCGCAAACGTAAAAATCATACCCATCAATATAATCGCAAACTTTTTTTAGAGCATTTTCATTTTCCACTTCTTGGAGTGCAATAATGTCAGCCTGAATTGTGGATAGCATTCGAGCCATGAGTTCATAATCACGTGCAGAACGAGGCTTGGTGTCGTTAATTCCATCACCAAGCCATTCTGTATTAAATGTAACTATTGTTAAAGTTTTCGGATTTGGTTCAATTTTATACTTTTTTTCAGTTGTCTGACAGGCAAAAAGAAAAGCAATTGATAAAAGTAATAAGTAATATCTACCAAAGATTTTCACTTTTACTTACCAATTCCAAAAATTGATTTTGTGATATGAGTAACCATTTGCGGATTTTCTTTTAATCTGCGGGTAGCGTATCCAAACCAGTCATCACCAAATGGGACATAAACACGCAAAGGATGACCTAATTTGAGTAATGAATTTCTTCGTTCTTCACGAACACCTAGCAGCATTTGGAATTCATATTGTTTTTTAGGCAAATTGCGTCTTTTCAGGGCGTCTAAGGAATATTGAATTAATTCCTCATCATGAGTCGCAATACCCACATAAAATTCATTGTCGAGCATTAAATCGAGTAATTTCTTATAATTATCACGTATTCCCTGTTTGTCTTTTATTGCAATTTCAGGTGCTTCATTATAAATGCCCTTGCAAAGGCGAACATTAGGCTTCAAGTCAATCAAACTCTTTACATCTGCTTCAGAACGTTTCATATATGCCTGAAGGACAACTCCGACATTGTCGAAACCTTCAGAACGCAATTTTCTGTATGCATCCAAAGTCATATCTGTATATGGAGAATTTTCCATATCCAGTCTTGCACGAAGTCCGTATTCCTTTGCTTTAGCTACTAATCCACGAATATTATTGTAACCATAATCAAAATCGATTCCAAGACCAACAGAAGTTGGCTTAATGGAAAGATATGTTTCCAGATTATTGTCTTTAATTGAATCAAGGACCTGATAACAAAGGCCAAGTTCATGTTCAGCAACTTCTTTTGTTGTAACAAATTCGCCAAGGGCATCAATAGTGCTCATTCCATTCATATCCATAAGGCTTTTTGTAACATTCACAGCATCGCTTAAGGAAGGTCCGGCTATATATTTCTTTGCGAAAATATATACAAACGGTTTAGGGAAATAAGGTATTATTTTAGCGATTAAACTACTTATCATTTTGTCACCTAAATAGGGTAAATATTTTATTAATTTATTAAAAAAAGATTATTTCTTAATTGTTGAAATAAATTCTTCGACTTCAGGAATACCGCCCTGGAAGATCAAGTAACCATTGCTTGGTTCTCTTTCAGTCATTTCACCGGCAACAGGAGTAAGCATAATTTCTTTCACTTTATCCAACTCATGAGTTTGACCCAAAGCCCAGCCTAATTTCATAAAGGCAACTTCAGGCAGCATATTTGCCAGAGGAACTACACCTAATTCCATCAGGTCACGACCTGTATCGTAAACATACATTTGTGCATATCCCCAAAGTGTTTGCACAGTCATATATACTGCAACACCCGCTTCTTGTGCTCTTTTTAATGCAGGATAAACAGGTTTATTTACGTGTCCGAGACCTGTACCGGCAATAACAATACCTTTATAGCCTCTTTCAATGAGTGAATCGAAAATATCCGGATGCATTGCTGGATAATAGTAAACAATAGCAACATTATCATCAAAGTAAGGAACTAATTTGAAATTGCGGTCATTTCTGCGTTTTTTATAATCAGAGCGAAGAGGTTTAATTGATTGATTATTTACAGTAGCAAGTGGAATATCACCAATTGTACGGAAAGTCGAACGATAACTGGAATGCATTTTGCGAACTCTTGTTCCACGATGCAAAATGCCATACATATCCGAAGTAGGACCAAACATACAAACCATAACTTCTGCAATATCACTCTCAGCTGCAGTTTTCACTGAGTGAATCAAATTAAGTGCAGCATCTGAGCTCGGTCTGTCGCTGGAACGTTGTGAACCCACCATGACGATTGGTACTGGTGAATCCTGAATCATGAAGGAAAGAATTGCAGCAGTATGGTGCATAGTGTCAGTACCATGACCAATAACAATCCCGTCAACACCTTTTTCTATTTCGGCAGCAATTGCTTTTGCTGTGCCGATCCATTGTTCCGGGCCCATATTTTCACTAAATACTCCGTAAAGTTTTACTGTTTCAAGATTGCAAATATCTGCTAATTCGGGAACTGATCCATAAAGTTCACCTGGTGAAAAAGCAGGAATTACGGCACCTGTCCGATAATCCAAACGGCTTGCTATTGTTCCGCCTGTTCCGAAAAGCATTACTCTCGGCATCTTAGGTGAATAAGGGAATTCTTTTTCAGGAATTTTATAATGTGCTTCCTTACGACCATTGATTTTAATGTCTCGTACTTTGCTTGCACGAACACCGATATTATAGCCAGTACGGAGTTTAATTACAATATGAAATTCATCTTGTTGTTCAGAACGAGGCAAAATCAATCCGATGAAAGTTGACTCATCAGTTGTTAATTCCACGTCACTCCAAATATAAGCATTATACTGCTTCAGTGCTTCCAGAGCAGCACCACGATAACCTTTAAATAATTCTTTTTCGTCCATTTTCAGTTCAAATTTTAGTCTTTAATTAAGTTTAATATTTCCTGACCTTTCACTTTTCCACGTAATTTCGACATTGTAATACCCATCAAAATCTCTGTTTTGAATTCCGGTTTTCTGATTTTTATTCTATCAAATTCTGCTTTTGCTTGATTTATAATTTGAGTTAATTCAGGATCTACACAAAGTTTCGGCAGCATATCCGGTGAATATTTACCCAAGTTCATTGCTTTACGAATTGTATGCAAAACACCTTCTTTCAAAATGTTGCCAGATTGATAATTGCGGAAAATATCAAGATAATCTTCATGTGAAAGTACAGAAATGTTTAGTTTTTCTTTCTTCAATCTTTTATGAAAATCTATCAGGATAAAACTTGCATATTTCGGATCAACTTTTAAATTATAGACAACTTCTTCGAAAGTATCTGCAAATCTTGATCCTGCGATTTCTTCAGAAAGTTTTTCACTCAAGCCCAAATCTTGGTAGTTCTTAATTCTAATCCAAACAGATTTTGGCAAACCTGCTTTAATTTTGTCATATCTTTCCTGCGTGATTTTAATTGGAGGCAAATCAGTATCAGGATACATTCTTTCGGGTCCGGGTAAAATTCTTTCGAAACCGTTTGTTCCGTCCGAAAGTGCCTGACGAGTTTCAGAAGGAATTCCAATTGTTGCTTCTTTTGCACGGATAATAATCTCGTTTGCTCCGGTTAAGGAATCTCTTTCATCACCCCAAACGATTACTATAGTATCATTTTCGGTTGCACCGATTGATTTCTTTATAATACTCCATTCCGAGGAAGGAATTGATTCGCTCATAGAATCAGAATGCATAATATTTGGCAAAGTTGAAAGACAAGCAATTACTCTAACTCTATCTGAAATTTCTCGTGAAAAATAAGTATCAGTTTGAGTCTGCCATCTTAGCAAACCTTTAAATCCATGGAGTAGAACACATCTCACTCTATTACCTTTTGCTATAGCATCGCTGATTTGGAAGCACCGAGTTTTCCTCATCAATTTTGTTATATCCGCATTTTCAGCTGAAAAAGTTTCTGCGTTAATGCCACGATTCCATAATTCCTGACGCAATTTGAGTAAATTCCATTGTCTCATTGCTTCATTATATGTCAGAAGTGGAATTTTAGTAATTTTGGATACACCTTTTATTTCAATTCTGGTACCACCTGTAACTGATACATTCACATCTTGTCTTGCTGCACCCATTCCTGTTCTCACGTGACCGGTGGAACGAGCCATTTTGCGAATAATTTGGTTAACTTCAGCAACTTCCTGAGGTGTTTTCATTTCCGGTTGAGTTACTGTTTCAATTAGTGGCATACCAAGCCTATCAGTAATATACACACGTTTATGTCCAACATCACTCACTTCACGGCAAGAATCCTCTTCGATCGACATTTGAATTAGATTGATTTGCTTGTCCTTATAGGGTAATGCTCCACCTACCGATACGATGGCAGTTCTTTGGAAACCGGTCGGTATGCTGCCATCCAAATACTGTTTTCTTGCTATATGAACTTCATCAACAATATGAGCATTATTGAGCATTGCAATTTCCATTGCAATATCCAATGCGTTTGAATTCATCATAAACGGTGGTGTATCGTCCATTTCGTATGTGCAGACAGTATCGTAATTTATTCTATAAATAATTTCTTTTTTAGTTTTAAATTCCATCAAGGCAGTCCCATCGTACTCGCCCAGTTCAGAAAGGGTTGGTCGCATGTGACGCAGAATTTCTGCATTATAATTGCTTGAATAATGTCCGGCAGGGCAGCGGCAGAAGAGTTTTTTATCTGTCCAAAGTTGTTGATGCACCTCCAGACCTGATTTGAAACCTACTTTCGCATAATCTTCGGGAGTCATCAGATTAAATGGCTTAAAATCGAAATCGAAATAATTAATGTTCATAGACTTTCAAAAAATGATTTTTACAGAAACACAAAATTACGAAATAAATTTCTTAAAGTCTAACCTTCAACTTTTTAATTATATATTATTTTTATTTTCTTAATTTTGTAAACAAGATTTACAATTGAAATCACAAAAAATTAAAATTCAAATTAAATTTAAGGTATATTATGAGTATGAAAATTGCAATTAACGGATTTGGCAGAATTGGTAGATTAGTATTTCGTGAAATGTTCAATCGTAAAATGGATGTGGAATTTGTTGGAATTAATGATTTAACTGACGCAAAAACTTTAGCACATCTTTTCAAATATGATTCCACACAAGGGAAATTCCCGGGTTCTGTTTCCATTGATGGAAGTAATCTGAATGTGGATGGAATCGTTATCCCGATTTCTTCATCACGCACAATTGAAGATATTCCATGGAAGGACGTGGACATAGTAATAGAATCTACAGGTGTTTACACAAAAAGAGCTGATTTGGAAAAATTCATCAATGTGAAGGGTGCAAAAAAGGTTGTTCTTACAGCTCCAGCAAAAGATGAACTCGATGCGACAGTTGTATTGGGTGTGAACGACCATGTTTTAAATGGTTCCGAAAAAATTCTTTCTAATGCATCTTGCACTACCAATTGCCTTGCTCCTATGGTAAAAGTACTTAATGATAAATTTGGCGTAGAAAGTGGATTTATGCTTACTGTTCATGCTTATACAAATGATCAGAGAATTTTGGATTTACCACACAAAGATTTACGCAGGGCAAGAGCTGCTGCAGTAAATACAATTCCTACTTCTACAGGAGCAGCAAAAGCTGTTGGATTGGTTATCCCTGAATTATTAGGCAAATTGAAAGGATATTCATTGCGTGTGCCTGTTCCAGATGGTTCTATTACTGATTTTTCTGCAATTTTGAAAACACCTGCAACAAAAGATGAAATAAACAAAGCAATGAAAGAAGCTTCTGAAACATATCTGAAAGGTATAATGGAATATTCAGAAGAACCTTTAGTATCCAGCGATATAATCGGTAATCCTCATTCATGCATTTTGGATGCTGACCTGACTGATTCTATTGGTACATTCGTAAAAGTAGTTGGTTGGTATGATAATGAATTTGGTTATTCAAGCAGAATAGTTGACCTGGTTGCAAAACTTGAAGCAATGCTATAGGAGCGGGATATGATTAAATCTATTAATGATTATTCCTTTTCAGGGAAGAAAGTCCTTGTAAGAGTGGATTTCAACGTACCTATAGATGAAAATCTGAAAATAACGGATGATACAAGGATAATATCAAGTCTTCCTACAATTGAAAAAATTTTGAAAGATGGTGGAATCCCTGTACTATGCTCGCATTTAGGACGTCCAAAAGGCAAAGTAAATTCAAAATATTCTCTGAAACCTGTCGCAGATTATTTAGCAAGCATCTTGAATTTTACTGTTCATTTTGCAGAAGACTGCATTGGTGAACCTGCTGAAGATGCAGTTGCAAAAGCGAAATTAGGTGAAATTGTATTATTGGAAAATTTACGATTCCATCCTGAAGAAGAGGGGAACGTCAAAGAATTTTCTGAAAGTTTAGCATCCCTCACTGATGTATATGTGAATGATGCTTTCGGTAGTGCTCACCGTGCTCATGCAAGTACTGAAGGTGTTACAAAATTCTTTGGTGAAAATAAATTTGCCGGCTTTTTGTTGCTGAAAGAATTAAAATATCTTGGTTCTGCAATGGAAAATCCGCAAAATCCTTTTGTGTCAATTATTGGTGGGGCGAAAATTTCCGGAAAAATTGATGTAATCAGGAAATTGCTTGAAAAATGCGATTCAATTTTAATTGGCGGCGGGATGACGTTTACTTTTTTAAAAGCAAAAGGATATAATATTGGCAATTCATTGCTCGAGGAAGACAGAATAAATCTTGCAAAAGAACTTCTCGAGGAAGCAAAAGAACGCAAAGTGAATTTAATTCTACCGAGCGATATTATAATTGCAAAAGAATTTAATAATAATTCTGAATATAAAATTGTACCGTCTGATAAAATACCTGATGGATGGATTGGTATGGACATTGGTATTGCTGCACAAAATGAGTATTTCAATATTATTAACAATGCAAAAACAGTCTTTTGGAATGGACCGATGGGAGTTTTCGAAATGACAAACTTTGCAAACGGTACTTTGAGCATAGCTAAAGGAATGAAGGAATCCACCGGAAAAGGTGCTGTAACAATTGTTGGAGGAGGAGATTCCGTTGCTGCGATTAATCAGTTAGGATTCAGTAAAGATGTTTCTCATGTTTCCACAGGTGGTGGTGCTTCATTGGAATTCATTGAAGGTAAAGTTCTGCCGGGTGTGAAAGCATTGGAAATATAATATTTTATTTTTTCACTAAAAAGAAAAGGTTGCCCGATGTGAGCAACCTTTTTTTTGATTTTAAGGAAAATACTATTTTACAATAATAAACGGCAGAATCACACTTTCAGTTAGAGTTTTCACCCCAATGAAATATTGTCCTGATGGTAATAATGCATTGTTTAAATCATAATATGATTGTCCTTCTTCAATATTACCCTGGAAAATTGTCATTACAACTTTTCCCTTAAGGTCGTAAATATTCAATGATGCATTCATAAATTGAGCTTTCGAAGTGATTTCCAATTTGAAATCGCCTCCGGAAGGATTTGGAAATGCTTTCATTGAAAGTGTACCCAATTTATTTTGTACCTCACCTTTAACTGAGAATGGATCATGACCTGTTCCTTTCAAATATATTTTGAAATTATTTCCTCCTTCGTTTGTAGCATTTGTAAACATACCAAGTTCACCATAATAAACATCCATATCTGTATAAGGTTTGAAGTTTACTGGTATTTTATACATTTCGGAAGGAGCAATCAATACCGGAGTTTGGTCAATGTATCCATCAGGGACAGTGAAAACATCATAATCATCATTGAGATAAAACTTATTAATTCTCAGCGAATCTGCACCAGTACTTAAGATATTAAATTCCATCTGAACTTCATTATTTAAGGTCACATATCCAAAATCTAAAGTATCAAATGCCAAATCTGATGAAATACTTGGTCCGATACCTGAGGATTTGGTTTTACCAACTAATTTAATGAATGCAACGTAGTTCTTCACTGCATTGGATGTTATCTTCAAAGTTGCAGAATAAGATTTACCATAATCGATTGGTGAGAATTTAACTGAGAAAGTATATTGAGTTCCGGGTTTCACAACTTGTGGGAAATTCATTGTCTGTGGGAATGAAAATGCGTTACCGATATTATCATAAAATTCGATATTATCAACAATCACATTATCTGTCCCAACACTGTTGAAGTAAATATCTTTTGTTTTACTAGTTGGAATCTCAACAACACCAAAATCGAATGGTTCTGCACTTACTCTGATTTCAGGACCGGTTGGAGCATCCTTACCGCCTCTTCCTTTAACGTTGATTGCGGTTGAAGGAGCATTAATTGCATCTGATTCAATGAAGAGTTGGTCTTCATAATCTCTTTCTTCGGTAGGTGTAAATCCAATTTTAATTGTTCTGAATTCACCTGGTTGCAGAACTCCGGCACCACCGCCTTCAATAACTACGAATGTACCGGGTTCTTCCCATTCATTCCATTCAATTGCACTTATTGTCAGAGGTTTTTTACCAAAATTACGAATTCTAACTTCCTGTGTTTTTTGTTGATCTAATAAAGATTCACCAAAATTAACAAGAGTAGCTTCCAAATCAATCCATTGTCCATATTTTGGTAGGTCTTTTGTAAACCAATCCATTGCGTACAATTCAGTATTAGTGAAATATTGCAATTCCGTTAATGCTATGTTATCTGGAGCCAAACTCCAAAGCACTATACGACCATCACCAACATCTGCTCTAACTCCAACCCAGCTTCCCATAGGAACATTTGGATCACCGTCAGTCTTGCCATATTTATCCAAATATGCAAAACCGGTTCCTAAAGCATTACTTGCTAATTTGAATTGATCTAAAAGAGTTCTGTATGCAATTGGGTGCATAGGTTCTACATTTCTGCCGTATGCAATGTTGCCGTAATAATCATATCCTTTAGCAACAGGATCACCATCAATACCTTCGATATGATAAGGCAAGTAACTTTGACCGTCAGTAATTGCAATAACACCTGTTTGGGGAGGATCAATTCCGATTTCATTTTGGAGGAAATCGATTACTACAGGATCTTTCCCGCCTGCAAATGTGCCATCTTGATGGAATGCATAGGAAGCCCAATAACGACCGATAACCATAACTCTCTTACCTGCATTAAGCATTTCTTTGATTTTGTCAATAATCTTGATACCACCTTGTGTAGCGGCATTCAATGGCCAGCTTCCGATTGGGAAAATTGCAACATCAAAATCCGTGAGAGTATATTGTGAAAGGGTTGCATCACTATACGGAGCACGAACCATCAAATTATAATAATTGTAGTCAGGATTTGGCCACTTTTTGTAAATGTCATAATATGCCAATTCGATATAATTCGAAACCTGATTGGAAATTTCAGGATCCAGATTATCGAACAGTATATACATCTGATTGTCTGCGTTATTTATCTTAGGCAGTGGGTTACTTTTACCCTCGGGGATTATCATTGGATTTGCAGGTAAATCCAAACCTGTTAAGTTTTTTGCAACTTCTATTGCACTTGTGTTTAAACTGAATGCAATAAAAAGAGTGATGAAAATAGTTAATGATTTTTTCATTTTTATAACCTTTTAATTATCTTTCTATATTATAAACACCAAAATTAAGGAAAAGTTACAAATTTGTCAAAATTTTTTAAAGATTTTTTAAAAATATTAGCTTTTTGATTATTTTTGTGAGAATATTAGCCATTTTCTCCTTTCCAAAATTTTGTGAGGTACCTAAAGATGAATCCCGGTAAAATTTTTATTAGATAACTTCCGATTGCAGTTGGTAAAGGGAAATAAATTTGTTTTTTCCCTTTTTTGATCCCTGAGTATATTATTTTTGCAGATTTTTCTGCAGAAATTAAAAACGGCATAGTAAATTTATGATTTGCGGTCATATCTGTAATAACGAAACCCGGCTTTATTAGAGTTACATTGATATTCGATTTTCGTAATTCGATACTTGCAGCTTCTGTGAAATGACTAATTGCAGTCTTGCTTGCAACATAAGCAGATGAACCCGGAAAACCACGTGCATCCGCAAGTGAACTTACTGTTGCGATGTGTCCTTTTCCTATTATCTTGAAATAATCAACAGCAAATTTCATTCCACGAACTATTCCAAAAAAATTAGTTTCGAATATCTGCCGAATAATATTTTCATCAATTTCGGAAAGATTAATAGGTTTTGATATTCCAGAATTAAGAATAATTAAATCTAAGTTATGATTCTGATTTCTTATTTTACTGAAAACAAGTTCATAATCCTTATCTGAAGTTACGTCCAGCACTGTGATTATGCAATCCACACTGTACTTGGATTCAATTTCACTTTTAATTGTTTTTAAATTTTCTATATCTCTTGATGCAAGAAATAAATCCCATCCATTTTTAGCAAATTCAAATGCTAATGCTTTACCAATTCCCCGAGATGCACCAATAATCAATACTGAATTTGATTTCAATGAATCTGTCGATCCGAATTTATTCATTATGATATCTTTCTAAAGTGAATGTTTCACCCAAGTAACGTTTGCGGACTTCTTCATTTGCTGCTATTTCCTCAGCTGTTCCGTCAATAAAAATATTACCGTCAATTAAAATATAGGCTCTATCAGTAATAGAAAGAGTTTCATGAACATTATGGTCCGTGATTATTACCCCAATATTTTTATTTTTCAACTGAGTAACCATTCTCATGATTTCTTCAACAGCAATTGGGTCAATTCCGGCAAAAGGTTCATCCAGCAAAACAAATTTCGGGAATGAAGCAAGGGCACGGGCGATTTCGCAGCGTCTTCTTTCACCACCGGAAAGCATGTAACCTTTACTTTTGCGAATATGACCAATTCCGAAATCTTCAAGCAATTCTTCTAAAATTTCATTTTGCTGTTTTCTTGAGATCTTTTGTAATTGTAAAATTGCACGGATATTATTTTCAATACTTAGTCCACGGAAAATGGAAGGCTCCTGGGGCAAATAGCTGATTCCCATTTTTGAGCGCTGGTACATTGCCTTGCCAGTTATATCCTTTCCATTTAGTCTTACTATTCCTTCATTCGGCTTAACCATTCCAACAATCATGTAAAAGGAAGTAGTTTTACCGGCACCATTCGGACCGAGCAAACCAACTACTTCACCTTGACTCACATTAATGCTTACATTTTTTACTACTTTTCTTTTTTTGTAAATTTTAACTAAATTTTCAGCACTTAAAATACTGATATTTTCGGAATTTTGCAATTTTACCTCTTTGAACTTTCCAAAATTACATTTTTTTTGGAAATTTTACCATTATTTTGAATTTCAAAATTTAATTTAGCACCAACAGCCGCATCCAAAACTTCAATGTAATAATCCTCAAGATTATAAATTTTCCTGTCATTAATCTTTAAAATCACATCACCTAATTCTATTCCGGCCTTTTCAGCGGGGGAATTTCGGAAAATTCTCGAAACAAAAATACCTTCATTTTTATCCAAATTAAAGTAATTTTTGAATTTCGCATTTATTGCTTCGGTATCCATCCCGATATAAGTATCTCTATCAATTGTTTTACCTTTTTTGAGAATATCAACAATTTTCTTAACACGGTTTACAGGTATTGCAAAACCAATGCCGATACTTCCGGATCCTTGAGAATTTTGTGAAGTAGAGAAAATCATCGTATTCATACCAATGACATCTCCATTAGAATTCAAGAGTGGACCACCGGAATTTCCGGAACTAATTGCAGCATCAGTCTGAATCAATCCTTTGTAAACACGGTTATAGGGAGTATCTTCATTAATCATATTTAAATCTAAATTCGATACAACCCCTACAGTAACTGTTGGTTTTGTGTTAATATCGAATAAACCAAATGGATTACCCATTGCAATTACCCATTCACCAATAATTAAATCATCCGAATCACTTAATTTTAGATATGGTAAATTGTTGGCTTGGATTTTCAGCAAAGCAACATCGCTAGTCATGTCTGAACCAATAATTTCTGCAGGATATTTTTCGCCGTTTGTCAAAGTTACAAGGATTTCCTTTGCGTTCCCTGCGACGTGGTGATTTGTGATAATATATCCGTCAGGAGAAACAAGATACCCTGAACCGAGACCATGTACTTTTCTGGTAGTTTTCATATATCTATCACCAAAAAAGAAACTGAAAAAAGGATCAGATGCATAAGGAGAATACACATTTTGGATTTCAGTTACATTTATGCCTACAACTGCGGGTAATGCTTTTGCGGAAGCACGTGTTATTGCATTTTGTCTGGAATTGTTAATGTCTGCATTATTTGCATTTTCGTACACATCCTGTGCAATTGAATTAGCAAAAGCGGAAAAAAGGAGAAACATCAAAAAAATGAATGTTTTCGTTAACTTTGTATTTTTCATATATTTATTAAGTTTTAAATTATTGTAAAAAAATATGTTGAAAAATAAATTATATACTTACTCCATTTGTTTGTAATTTTATTTTTGACGAATTTGTAAAAGTAAAAGTTTTTTAATGTCTCGTCTTGTTAATATAGCATTACCTTTACCGATAAAGGATTTATTCACTTATAAAATTCCTGATGATGATTATTATGCAAATATCATCGGTATGCGAGTGTTTGTGCCTTTTGGCAAGCAATATTTAACAGGTGTAGTTGTTGAGTTCGTGACTGATGAAATGAATTTGGAAGTGAAACCTATCATCGAATTACTGGATGAAAAGCGGCTTTTTTCGGATACGATGCTTAAATTTACCAAATGGATTTCGGAATATTATTTTTGTAGTTGGGGGGAAGTGCTTAAATCCGCAATGCCCCCAAATTTCAATTTATCATATATTAAGAAAATTCAGATTGAAAGACAACCTACTAATGCTGAACTCGACGAATTGCACATGAAAGCACCCAAAAGAGCACGTATGCTTAGGTTGTTAATGAATTCGAAAGGCAATATAACAGTTACGCAATTACAAAAGGAATTTGATATAAAGAATATTTCTCCACAGTTGGAAGCATTAATTCAGAAAGGTTTTATAAGAATTATTGGTGAAATGGAGAAACAAATCGAAGTCAAAGTTTCTGCAGCAAAGTTGAATAGAGCAATTTTGTCAGATGAAGAAAAGTTAAATGAAATATTCAATAAACTTGAGAAATCTGCTCCAAAGCAATCACAGATATTAAGTTATCTCATTCTCGAAGCTGAATCCGGAAGAAATGAAATTATTTGCACTGAAATTACGAAGCAATACAAAACAACGCAATCTTCAATTAATGCATTGAAAGAGAAAGATTTGATTTCGATTGTGAAAGTTCCAAAACCCGATAAAGTTGATTTGAACATAAATTTGGCTGACGATGAATCAAATTTCTTACTTAATGAAGAGCAGGAAAAAGCATATAATGAAATTGCTGAATATGTTGCCCAAAATATATTTTCCGGTCATTTGCTATATGGAATAACCGGAAGTGGAAAAACCCTGGTGTATGTGAAATTAATTCAGGATGTTCTCAATTCCGGAAGAAGAGTACTATATTTATTACCTGAAATTTCACTCACACCACAAATTGTAGATAGAATCAAGAATTTTTTCGGTAATAATGTTGCTGTTCTACACAGTAATATGACTGATAATGAAAGGAATAAGATTTTCACACAAATTCTAAATGATGAATATCAGATAGTGTTGGGAGTGAGGTCGGCTGTTTTTAGTCAAATTAATAACCTTGGATTAATTATTGTTGATGAAGAACATGATGCAAGTTATAAGCAGAATAATCCTTCCCCGAGGTATAATGCAAGAGATGCAGCAATTGTGAGGGCAAAGATGGAAAACTGCAGTGTTTTGCTTGGTTCGGCAACTCCTTCCTTGGAAAGTTCGCAAAATGTAATTAATGGAAATCTGAAATTACACCAACTAACTTCACGTGCTGATAATGCATCACTACCCGAAATTCAGATTGTTGATATGAGGCAGGAGAGAAAAGAAAAAATCAATATAAAGAGTTTTTCCTCTGTCTTATTGGAAAAAATCATAGATAGACTGAACAAACAGGAAGGTATAATCTTATTCCAAAATAGGAGGGGATTTGCACCACAACTTTATTGTCCTGATTGCGGAAATGTACCTATGTGTAAAAATTGCGATATTGCACTGACTTATCATAAAAAAGCGGATAAACTTGTATGCCATTATTGCGGATATGTTATTCCTGCAATAAAGATATGTAATGTATGCGGTTCGAGCGATGTGAATGAAATTGGGGCAGGAACGGAAAAAATCGAAGAGGAGTTGAAAAGTATTCTTGCAGCAAAAGGATATAATCCATCAATTGCCCGATTTGACAGAGATACTACTTCACGAAAGAATGCATCAAGAAGAATAATGTATCAGTTTATAAATGGTGATATTGATATTTTAGTAGGGACTCAAATGCTTTCAAAAGGGATTGATGTCGGTAGAGTTACACTTGTAGGTATAATCAATGCTGATATGCACCTTTTTTTCCCTGACTTCAGGTCGAATGAACGTACATATCAAATTTTGACTCAGGTATCAGGCCGTGCAGGAAGGAAGGGAAATAAGAAAGGTGAAGTTGTAATTCAGACATCCAATCCATCGGCTTATGCTATTAAATATGCTGCAGAATCTAATTTCAATAAATTTCTGAAGAATGAGTTGAATATTCGTAAAAGTGTGAATTACCCTCCTTTCACAAGATTAACCAAAATTGAATTTCAAAGCAAAGAATTCGAAGAAGTCCAAAAAGCTGCTTTTGATTTTGCAAATTTACTTCCCAAAAACGTAAAAGGTATGGTGTATATTGGACCGGTAAATCCTTCTATAATTCGTATTAATAATATGTTCCGCCAATTTATATACATAAAAAGTAATAAGGAATATGATAAAAGCAACGGAATACTAAATAGAGTTTTACTGAATACTTATAAAACATATACCGAAAAATCAAACAAAATTAATGTCAAAATTAATATAGATATTGATTCATACCAAAATATGTAAATTCAGATATCTTACTAAATTAATTACTTTAACGTTAAAATTGCGATTGATACGTTAATAATACTGCTTTTTAAACATTTAATTTTTGAACACTAATATTATAAAGTATGAAAAAAGTATTTAATTCAATCCTAATCTTTTCTGTTTTTTTGGCTTCAGCATTGAGTGCTTTTTCAGCAGATTCAAAGGATTCAATAACCGGGAAAATTGAATTTGGACAAAATCTGATGAAAATGCGCAATTATGAAAAAGCAATTGAAAAATTCGATGAAGTTCTTGCTTTAGATAAAAACCATCCGGATGCATTATTTAATAAAAGTTTATGTAATTACAATTTATTTGAATATAATAAAGCAATGAAGGACTTGAATGTACTTGTAAAAATTATTCCGAATATTGCGGATGTTTTTAACTTGCGTGGACTTGTGCAAATGAGTCTTAAAGACACTTTATCTGCCTTAAATGATTTGAACAAGGCAGTAAAATTAGATAATAAATTCCCTGAGGCATACTTAAACAGGGCAAAAGCTCAATTACATTTTGGAAAAAACGATGAAGCTGTGAAAGATTTGAATGTTGCAATTTCTTTGGATAGCAATATCGCAGATTTATATTTCACCAAAGGTAGAGCCATGCATAATCTTGGAAAATATAAAGAAGCTGCTAATAATTTTACAAAGGCTATGTCTAGAAATTATATAAATTCCGATATTTTCTACAGACGTGGGAATTCAAATTTCAAAGATGAAAATTATATTGCTTCAATTGATGATTATACACAAGTGATTTATTGGGAACCATTAAATCCACTTTCATATAATAATCGTTCATTTGCATTTGAAAAAACTGGACAGCAAAAATATGCACAACAAGACAGACAAATGATTGAAGACATAGCAGCGGCAAAGGATTTAGATCCGGAAAAGACAAATATGAAGATTTTTTCCAACAAAGATTCTAATTTCACTATTTTACTTCCGACAGCATTCCAAATGATGGAGAACACTTCACTGGACAGTATTGCTTGTACTTTCTTTCCTGTGAATGAAACTTTAGAAAATCACAGAATTGGAGTTGAATTTAAAATATTCCCATTTTATTCTAAAAAAATTGGAGCAGAACAACCTGCTGAAGTTATAGAACATTATAGACAGTTACAAGATTCAATCGGTCAGAGTGGATATTGGAGATATAATTTATCCGAAAGAGTAAGTAAGCCCTTTCACGATTTCCCGACATTATTGGATAAAATACTTGTACAGGATGATAGATATGGAATTGCCTATATTATATGGAACTATGGAATAGCATACGGTGACCATTTGATAACTATGCATTTCCTCATCCCATTGCCACTTTATAATTACTTTAATGAAATTTACTCAAAGTCCTTACAATCACTTGTAATCAGGAATATGTAATATGAAAAATATCTACACCTTTTAAAATAACAAAACTGAGGGTAGAATGAATAAAGGAAAAATTCTTTGGATTGATGATGAAATAGAAATGCTTCGTCCTCATTTAATTTTATTGAAAGAAAAAGGATATGAAGTTGAAACCTCTTCTAATGGTGAAGACGGAATTGAATTGATGAAATCGCATCACTTTGATTTAGTATTTCTTGATGAGACAATGGTGGGACTTACTGGATTAGAAACATTACCGATTTTAAAACAAATTGATCCGGCTGCAGCTGTTGTGATGGTTACGAAAAATGAAGCTGAGAGCCTAATGGAAGATGCAATTGGCAAATCAATTGATGATTATTTAACAAAACCTGTAAATCCTGCTCAGATATTACTAACCTGTAAAAAGTTTCTTGAGGAAGATAGGATTAGACAGGAAACGTTTATCACAAATTATCTACAGAATTTCAATCAAATATCCCATAAAATTTTGATGCAAAGAACCTGGGATGACTGGATTGAAATTTATACACAACTTGTCGATTGGACAATCGAATTGGACAGACTGAAAAATACAGGTCTCGACCAAACTTTGCAAGACCAATGGAAATCTGCAAATTTAGAATTTTCTAAGTTTGTTGAAGATAATTATCTTGATTGGTTGACTGATTTACATGAAGAAGGTAATCCGTTACTTTCACCACATATTGCAACAAAGTACCTGGAACCTGCTCTTAAGAAAGGAAATCCGGTATTTTTTATTGTAGTAGATTGTATGAGATATGATCAATGGTTGACTATGAAGGATTTGCTAAATCCATACTACTCAATAAAGACTGATTTTTATTCTTCGATATTGCCGACTGCTACTCCTTTTTCAAGAAATGCAATTTTTGCAGGGCTATATCCACTGCAAATCAAGCAGTACTATCCGCAATGGTGGAATGTGGATTCAAATACTGAAGACCATAAACAAAATGCCTACGAAAGAGAATTGCAGGAATCATGGCTTGAAAGAAAAAGAATTAAACTAAAAAGCAAACTGAATTTTATCAAGATTTTCGATACTGAATTCGGTAAAAAAGTGGAAAGAGAATTAAAGGATTATCTGGATTCACACTTGACAACTCTTGTAATCAATGCAGTAGATATGATTGCCCATTCCCGTTCGGATTATGCAATATTGAAGGAGATAGCTCCGAATGAATCAGCATACAGAACATTGACTAAATCTTGGTTCAATCATTCAAGTTTACTTTCAATGCTTAAGAAAATAGCTGAAAAAGGAAATGCCACTGTGATTATCACAACAGACCATGGTTCGGTAAGATGTATGAAAGGAGTACAGGTGTTGGGTGATAAAGAAACTTCTACAAATCTCCGATATAAATTTGGCAAGAATGTAAAAACTGAAGCTAAACATGCAATGATGGTGAAAAATCTGGAAGATATTCGTATACCTAAGATGGGAATTTCTGTCAGTAACTTCATTGCAAAAGATGATGCTTACTTCGTTTATCCTACGGATTATCATTATTATTTGAATAAATATAAAGACAGTTTCCAGCACGGAGGTATTTCTCTTGAAGAGATGATAATTCCTATCAGTATTCTGGAACCTAGATAATTTGAATTGTATAAAACAAAAAGGGTAGTTTAAAAAAAACTACCCTTTTTCTTATTAGAAAGAATGTTTATTTAATTTTCTTTATAAACATTTCAATTTTATCGTTAGGATTGTCGTTTCTGTCTCTCGGAGAGTTCACAACCTTATCTGCAACTTCCATACCGCTGATTGCTTTGCCGAAAGCAGTATATTGTCTGTCTAAGAATTTAGCATCTGCAACGCAAATGAAAAATTGAGAAGTTGCACTGTTTGGATCCTGACTTCTTGCCGCTGAAAGAATACCTCTTTCGTGACTTGTGCTGTTGAATTCTGCAGGAACTTTAGTTTGGCTTGGATCACCATATCCCCATTTTTCCTTTGGCATTGTTTTAGAATTTGGATCACCACCCTGAATCATGAATCCCGGAATTACTCTATGGAAGGCAGTTCCATCATAAAATCCACTGCTTACCAAACTGTCAAAATTATGAACATGCTTTGGAGCAATTTCAGGATAAAGTTCAAGAATGATTTTACCTAATTCAGCACCTTTTTGCTTTACAGTAATTTCGTATTGAGGATTTTTACTTTTATTTTGTTCACTCATTGTTTTTTCCGTAGTTAAAATTAAAGTTAAAAAAGTACCAATTGCAAATATTGCAAATGTCATTATTAATGTGTTTCTCTTCATATTATCACCAATAAGTTATGAAATTTCCCAAAAATCTGAACCTTTCAAAAGGTCATCTACATTACCTTTGCCTTTACGTTCGATTTCTTTTGTAATCTGATGATTGATTAACTCATCGTAAGATGGTTTTTCAATATCAAGAAATACTCCGAATGGGCGAGGCAAATTATTATCATGGCTCATTGTAGCAATCATTTGAGCCAAAGCAACATTCTTTTCGTTATGAATCATTAATTCTTTTTCATTTCCACTAAGTTGAATTTCTTTTGGAGTGAAATTATCAATGACAATAGCTTTGTCTTTTTCTCTTCCGAAAATTAAAGGTTTTGCATCTTCAAGAAAAACTGCATTTTCATCAATGTAATTTTTATTTGTCCATTGGTCAAAAATACCATCAGTGAAAATTACGCAATTCGAATAAATTTCCACGAAAGCAATTCCTTTATGTTCAGCTGCACGCTTCAAAATATAATTCAAATGCTTAGGATTACTGTACGAAGTTCTAGCAACAAAAGTTGCGCCGCTTCCTAAAGCCAAAGCTATTGGATTGAAAGGATAATCCACAACACCAAAAGGTGAGGACTTAGTTTTTGAATTCTGTTGTGTTGTGGGTGAATATTGTCCCTTGGTCATTGAATAAATTTCATTATTCAAAAGCAGGATTTTTAAGTCCATATTACGACGAATTGCATGGATAAAGTGGTTTCCACCAATTGCCATTCCATCACCATCTCCGGTAATAACCCAAACGGATAAATCAGGATTAGCGATTTTAATACCAGAAGCAACAGGCAAAGCACGACCGTGCATTGTATGGAAGCCATAAGTATTTACGTAATAAGGGAAACGGCTGGAACAACCAATACCGGAAACTACAGTAAACTTTTCACGAGGAATTCCTAAGGTTGGAAAAAGTTTCTGAAGTTGTGCCAATACTGAATAATCACCACATCCAGCACACCATCTAACGTCTAAATCTGTTTTGAAATCTTTTGCTGTTAATGGTTGAATTTCTTGTAACATATATTCATTATTTTTTGCATCAATATTAGTCATCTCAATTTCCCCCGTTTAAAAGTTTCATTAATTCAATTTCAATTTCGAGAGCAGTAAAAGGTTTGCCATGCATTTTGTGGTAACCGAGAACATCTCTCAAATATTTAGTTTTAATCAATGTGGATAATTGCCCCATATTCATTTCCGGTATAAAAATTCTTTTGAATTTGGAAAGAATTTCCCCCAGATTTGCAGGGAATGGATTAAGCCAGCGTAAGTGTACGAAGGAGAGTTTATGACCTTGTTCAACTAATTTATCAAATGTATTTTTAATTGCCCCATAAGAACTACCCCAACCGAGAATAAGTAAATCACCTGATTCTTCACCTTCAATAACTGCATTAGGAACATCTCTAACTATTCCGTCAATTTTCTGAGCACGAAGTTCAGTCATCAATTGGTGATTCTTAGGGTCTTGAGTTACAATTCCGGTAATATTTTCTTTTTCCAGACCGCCGATTTGGTGTTCAAAACCGGGAGTTCCCGGATGAGCCCATTCACGTGACAAGGTTTCAGGATCACGTTTGTAAGGTTTATATTCATCTGGATTTTTTGCAATATTTAATTCAAATTCAGGTAAACTATCTAATGTTGGAACTAACCAAGGTTCAGTACCTTGAGCTAGATATCCGTCAGAAAGAACCATAACAGGAGTCATATACTTTAAAGCAATTTTTGCAGCTTCATAAGATGCATAAAAACAGTCATTAGCACTTTTAGCAGCGATAATCGGCATAGGTGCTTCGCCGTGACGTCCCCACATGCTCATAAGCAAATCTGATTGTTCGGGTTTAGTCGGCATACCTGTACTCGGACCTGCTCTTTGCACGTCCACGATTACCAAAGGAAGTTCCATTATTACTGCTAATCCCATTGATTCCACTTTAAGCGAAAGTCCTGGTCCGGAAGTTGTTGTCACTGCCAAATTTCCTGCAAATGATGCACCAATTGCAGATGCAATACCTGCAATTTCATCTTCAGCCTGAAGGATTTTCACACCATATTGCTTATAACCCGAAAGATGGTGCAAAATTTCAGTTGCCGGAGTAATAGGGTAAGAACCAAGATATAGCGATAAATCTGCTTTCTTTGCTGCTGCAACTAAACCAAGAGCTGCAGCTTCATTACCTGTTATATTACGGTAAATACCGGGTTTTTGCTTAATTTTCGGTACATTATAATAAAATGGGAATGATTCATCATTTTTTGCAAATTCATATCCGGCTTTTAATGCTCTTGTATTAGATTCGAAAATTTCGATTTTCTTGCCGAATTTATTTTTCAACCAGTCAATTGTACTTTCCAATGGTTGATTAAATAACCAATAAGCAATTCCAAGTGCAAAAAAGTTTTTGGTACGTTCTATCTGATTTAAAGGTAAACTCAAATCTTTGAGCTCTTCCTTCATAATTTCAGGAATATTAATTGCATGAACAGTATAGTCTGAATATTCACCATTTAGCAATGGATTATTTTCATACTGTGCCAATTTTAAATTTTTGGGTCCAAATCCAGCTTCATTACAAATAATAATTGCACCTTTATTCAGATTTGGAATATTAACTTTCACCGATGCCGCATTCATTGCGAACAAGACATCAATTTTGTCTCCCATTGTATTCATTTTTTTTGAACCAAAATGAACCTGATAAGCACTTACACCGTACAAAGTATCTGCAGGTGGTCTGATTTCGGATGGGTAATCAGGGAATGTATTTACATCCGTACCAATTGACCCTGAGTTTTTTGAGAATAGAGTACCGGTCATTTGCATACCATCACCTGAATCTCCCGCAAACCTAACGGTAACATCATTAGTTATTACAACTTGTTTATCCATGATTAATTTTTTATTAAAAGAAATAGTTTATTTTTTTCCTAACAAAGATTTAATAGTTTAATGTCTGTTAATCTAATTTTTAGTTAAACACAATTTCAAAATTAAATAAAAACAAGAAATTAATAAGAAAAAATTCACTTATTAATTTCTCGAAAATGGTTAACCATATTTAAAATAAAATGCCTAAAGTCAAAGTGAAGTAGTTTTTATCGTCTTCTTTGGCTTCTTTTCCAATTAAATTTGTTTGATTGAATTTTCCTTCTAAATAGAAACTAAGTAATTTCACATCAAGTTCAACTCCTGCTCCGATTCCATATCCAAATCTGCTGTCTGATGGAGAATTTGAGAATGGAATATTGTTCGGTCCTGAGACGCTGGTGCTCATATAATTATATGAAATTTCACCAGTGGCATAGGGATTAAGGAAAAATTTAAAGGGATAAAATTTTATTCCTGCAGCAATTGGAACTATCCGTGTATTTGTTTTAAGTGTTGCGAGTGTATCGCCTGTATTCGGATCTTGAACTAATATTTCAGATTCAGGAAAACTATTGAATCCGATATGACCGGCAAATGAAAAGTAATCATTCAATGGCATTTGCATCAATAATCCTAAATGATATCCTGCTTTCAAGCCTTTATTAACTAAGTTTGCAACAGCATCTTGATCTAATTTCAAAGTGTTTGAATTGTATATATCATTCATTTTATCGTTTGGAGTTGCTAATCCTCCTTCGAACCCAATTTCCAATACTCCTGCTGATACTATAGAGAAATTTATAGCAAGGAATGTTGTAATCGCAAAAAATATTTTCTTCATATTTACATCTAACAATTTTAAATTTCAAAAGAAATGTGTCTTTCACTTAACTCGAAAATTTTTAAAAAACATTAA
>MHAC01000084.1:82674-84689 GCA_001804565.1 Ignavibacteria bacterium GWF2_33_9
GATTTTGTTTAATTCAACATTATTTTCACAAGAAAACACTAAGAAATTCAAATTTGGTTTGTACGGGGGTATAGGCATGAATATGCACAATCCTGCTTTCGCCATGCCAATTGATACATCCACAGCAAATCAGCTCTATAATTTTGTTGATGGCAAAACCACCATAAGTCCTTATATTGGCATAATAGCGGATTTCCCAATTAATGATATGTTTACAATTTCAGGAAGAATTGGTTATTTCAATAATAATGGAACTGTATCAGGTACTGATGTTAACACAGAATCAATTGATGTTAGCTTTGATGCAAATTTAAATTACTTTGAAATAAGCCCTGTCTTGGAAATATATAACTTATTGCCGATTAAGCCGCTTTATTTTCTTGCTGGTTTGGAAGTTGGTATTCCGGTCAGCTCAACATATGTAACATCAGTAAATGGTGTTGCAATTAACAATAGTGTTGATATGACAGATCCTGCAACACGGTTTGCACTTGCGATTGGGGTAGGTTATGATTTTGAAATTGCAAAGAATGTTTTCCTTTCACCGGAATTATCTTACCGTTTGCCATTCACAAATGTTTCATCTAATTCAAATTATGATTCCTGGAAAGTGCCTCAACTCAGAATGGGTGTGAATCTTACATTCAGTTTTGGTAAAGATGAAAAAGTTCCACCTCCAGTTGAATCAGGTAAGTATATGGAAATAAGTGAACCTGAATTTACTTACTATGATGAAAATATGAACGAAAAACCGGTAGAAAAGATTACTGTGGAAGAAGTAGAATATATTGAAATGTATCCTTTTATCCCGTATGTATTTTTTGATGAAGGTAAAGCTGCTCCGGATATGAATACAAATACTCTTTCTGCGATGAATGAAGCAGGGGAATTCAATATTAATAATTTGCCTCAGGATGGTTTGAAAATTAATACATACACACTTGATATTATAGGAAACAGATTGAAAAGTTCCCGCACAAAAACATTAACAATTACAGGAACAACAGATTCAAAAGAAGCAAAAATAAATAAAAACTTATCCAAAGAAAGAGCTGAATACTGTAAAAATTATTTAATAGCTAATTATGGTGCAAATCAAAATGATATTACTATCATTGCCGGTGGAATGCCTTCAAATCCATCTTCAAAAATAGATCCTGATGGCGAAGCAGAAAATCGCCGTGCAGAATTCACTGGCAATCCCGACCTTTTGCAGCCAATAATTACATCAGGAGATAAGGAAAGAGTAGCAAGTCCGAGTATAGTAGATTTTAAAGTGAAGTATAATACTGATGATGAAATTGCAACTTATTCTTTGAAATATTTCCAGTCAGGTGAATTAATCAAACAGATTGACGGAGAAGGAATGCCGGCTAATATTTCCTGGCAGGTTTCTTCAAATCAATTGCTTGCTAATCAAGTTCCTGTTGACTGGGAATTCACAACAGTATCTTCATCAGGTTTAACCAAAACACTTAATGGTTCAATACCGGTAGATTATTTCTCCTTCAGCCGCAAGAAATCTGAAAATTTGCCTGATAAAGTAGTATCTAAGTTCAGTTTGGTCCTTTTCGATTTTGATTCACCTGAAGTAAATGCAAATGATAAAGAAGTTTTGGACAGGAATGTAATTCCTGCAATTAATGCAAATTCCACTGTGCAAATTTACGGATATACCGATAGAATTGGTGAAGCTGATTACAATAAGAATTTAGCAAATCAAAGAGCACAAAATGTGAAGTTGTATTTGGAATCAAAAGTGAAGAATGTGAAATTCGAAACTTATGGAATTGGAGAAGGAGTACAGATTTACAACAATAATTTAGCAACCGGAAGGCAACTTTCAAGAACAGTACAAATTGTAATTGTTACTCCAAAAAATAAATAAAAATTTATAAAGGGATACGTTCCGATTACGGTCGGAACTATCCTCTTTTTATATGGAAAAATTATTTACTAAATTATTAAAATTATTAAACTTCACTACCAACAGCGAAGACGAAAAACGTCCAGAG
>MHAC01000084.1:84714-84924 GCA_001804565.1 Ignavibacteria bacterium GWF2_33_9
GGGGTGTATTGGTTAGGACTGCTCTCATTATAGTATTATCTCTTACTTTGATTGATTATTTCGATTTGCGTTCTAATTGGTGGTTTATCCTTGTCCTATTGTGGTTTATTGTCGCATTTCCGGCATACAGAAAATATAAAGAATTTAATGACCAAACTGAATTGATGATAGAGGGCATTATTTGTGGCTCATGCAGACATTTCATTAAAT
>MHAC01000084.1:85016-85596 GCA_001804565.1 Ignavibacteria bacterium GWF2_33_9
GATTTGAAATGAGCAGCACAAAGTTAAACAAGATTGGGAACTTCCTAAAATATTGGAAGAATGCAGTCCTACACGCTGGATATAATGAAAAAGGTATCGAATGTTTCTTCATTATTCGCGGTAATGACAGGCGCGAAATTCCCCATAGTTGGGAATATATAACAGATCAAGGAATTGTATTGGCATGGGACAATTTGAAAAATTTCCTTGACAAAAACTTTACAATCGCTTATGATTATAAGAGTGATTGTTTAGTTCATGATGGATTTTTTGGAGGATAAAATGAAGCCAACGCTAGGAACTGATGGAAACTATCATAGTTTCAAAGAACTTATGAGGACACGAACCAAACTGTATTATTGGGTTGTGATTCCCCAAGGTGTTGTGAAACACACTAAAAGATCCTCTTGGTATTCTAAAACCATTGAGGCAAGAACCTTGAAGATGGCATTGCGATTACAGAAACGTTATAATGCGCCCATAGTTGAAAAGGTAATTTATGGGCCTTATGGTCGTTTTATCATTCGCAAGACATTCTTTGATCCCAGACCAGAAGAACAAATTTGGTTGGATGCGCGAA
>MHAC01000085.1:0-12579 GCA_001804565.1 Ignavibacteria bacterium GWF2_33_9
ATTTAAAATCCAAAATATCATTTGGTGTAGTTTTCTTCACCATAATTGGCTGATCTGAAAAATAAGGAATTGTAACTCTTACTTCAGTTTCAACCGGAGATGATACATAAAGCATTAAAGCATTATTCTGTCCGGTTTCTTCCCAACATGGGTGAAAGCCGAATACAAACTCAGTACCTACGTTACTTGAAGCGAGAAGTTTAGGAAGCATATCCTTTATGTTTTTCTCGTCAAATCTTTGTGCATTTGCTGCACTGCTGAGGAAAATTCCCAGCGTCGCAATAGCTACTATTAAATAGTAGAATTTTTTTAACATATCGCACCATTGTGTTTAATTAAAATTTTAATATCTGTTTTCATAATTTATTATTCTTATATTATAATGTTAGCAAAATTAGTAAAAAAAATAATATTACAACAAAATTTTCTTTAATTTTTTGGTTATTTTCAATTGATACTATATATAAAACAAAAAAATTATGCAAAAAGTACAATGAATTTTCAGAACTTTCATCTTTTTTTGCAGTAATCATTTGAGTAATATCAGTTGCATTTCTTCTATCCGTCTTATATACCTATGCTTTACAAATATATAGGCAATATATTTATTTTCTATATTCACGCATATAACTACGTTTGTGATTTAATATTTTTTTTTGATAATTTTTACAAGAAAGCGTAATTTTTGCCATCTCGTAAAATCTTCGTAATTTTGTATGCTTTCTTAGCTCAGCTGGTAGAGCAATTGACTCTTAATCAATGGGCCGGGGGTTCGAGTCCCCCAGAGAGCACATTTAAAATGCCGTAACTATGTTTAACACAAACCTGTTGCGGCATTTCTATTTTTATCATATGTCCACAATTATGTCCTTTTCTGCGAATAAATCAACAGCTTTTGCATTACCAATAGTCATTCCAACTGACCATCCACGTCTGTAAAGTTCAGCAGCTACGAAATATTCTCCTGATAGACCTGTATTATTATGGGATATTTCAACCATATATTTTACACTTCTTTTATTTTAAGCTACTACTTCTTGATACAAATACTTCTGAAAACTTACAAATAATGAGCTAATAGAAGCAGTCTCTCCTAATACCTCTTTTGCATCTTCCAGTGATTGATACTTATTGGTCAATAAAATTGGTAATTTTGCTTGTTCAAGTTCTTCGACTCCGCTCTCTATGTATTTACTCAACACAAATTCGATAAACTCTTTCTGTTTGTTGTTAAGCAAGGCAAATATCTTTGGCTGTGCAATTGCTGCTCTTAATTCCCTCGAAATTGGCTTGAAATCACTATTTAGAACATATTCCAATACGTCAAATAAATCGCTTTTTTCAGCATTTATCAGTTCTTGCAAAGTAGTCAAATCCTGTTTGCTGAATCCTGCTTGATCTAACTTTTCTAATAATGATTTTCTTGTTAGTGGACTGCTCCAGAGCCGCCTTAGTTCTTCTTCATCTTTGAATAATGCCGGGAGAGCACCGAAAAGAGAATGTAAGAACTCCTCTGCTGAAAGTGGTTTACCGTCAGCATTCCAGAAAGATGTAGCAACCATGTGTTGTATTTCTCTTTCTTTGCCATCATCTAACTTTACTTTAATCATAGCGTTCTTTTTGCATACACAAGGACTTTTGCCACATTCCGGACATTGTTTTTCTGGACAAACACAAGGATCCTGATTACAATCTTTACAAATTTGGGATATATTTTCACAAACACAGGGACTTTGTTTGCATCTATCACATACTTCGGGCTTACATTCACAAGGAAATTGACCACAAACCTCACATAGAGTATTTATGCAAATACAGGCTTCTTTGCCACATTCTTTACAAGCAGCAATAGTTTCACCCCACTCTCTATCTGAAAATTGCTCATAGGCGTTCACAAAGTCATATAAGGTAAAGTAATCTTTACCATCAAATAATCGTGTGCCACGTCCCAAAATTTGCTTAAATTCAATCATTTGTTTGACTGGTCTCATTAAAATTATATTTCGAATGTTGCGAGCATCGACTCCTGTGGAAAGTTTTTGTGATGTTGTCAAAATTGTGGGGATTGTTTTTTCGTTATCTTGAAATTCTCTTAAGAACTGGTCTCCAATTTCTCCATCATTAGCAGTAACACGAACACAGTAATTTGGATCTTTACTTATTTTATTTTGGTTTATCAAGTCCCGAACGGCGGCGGCATGTTCTTGAGTGGCACAAAAAACAATACTTTTTTCCTTTTGATTAATATCGTTCATGAAAATCTTGACTCGCTTTTCCTCACGAGCTTTGATTTCGATTATCCTGTTAAAATCTGTTTCTGTATAAATCCGACCTTCTTCAATCTCGCCCTCAATTATTGTATCGTCACTTGTATAAATGTAATCATCGAGAGTTGTATTGATTCGTTTTACTTTGAAAGGAGTAAGAAATCCATCATTGATACCTTCTTTAAGGGAATAAATATAAACAGGTTCACCAAAATATTTGTAAGTATCAATGTTCTCGGTTCGTTTTGGAGTTGCTGTCAGTCCTAATTGCACAGCTGGTGAGAAGTAATCCATTATTTCTCTCCAATTGCTTTCGTCATTTGCTCCACCACGATGACATTCGTCAATCACTATAAAGTCAAAATAATCTGGTGGATATTCCCCAAAGTATGGTTCGACAAGCTCACCAACCTTTGGCTCTTGTTCTGATTTACTCTTAGAAAGTTTTTTGAGTAATTCAATATCACCTTTAATTAATGCGATTTTCTTCGCTCTACTCCATTTCTGTACTTGCTTCTCTCTTTCGAAAGCAAGGTCAACTCTGTCAAATACTTCATAGTAAACTAATTTAACCGGTGCATTTAATTTTGTGTAATTAGCTCCTTCTCCATTTTTATGTTGCTCAATTCTTCTTGCTAAATCATTGGTACTTCCAGTATAGAAACTTCCATCATTGCATTGAAGAATATACATAAAACCATTGGCTTTATTATTAATTTCTACTTCATCAAGAAATATTTGTTCTTCTTCCTGCTGGGTGGGTGAGCTTGATATATTTGCGGTGGGTGAGCTTGATATATTTGTGGTGGGTGAGCTTGATATATTTGCGGTGGGTGAGCTTGATATATTTGCGGTGGGTGAGCTTGATATATTTGCGGTGGGTGAGCTTGATATATTTGCGGTGGTGAGCTTGCCGAACCCCCGCTCATAAATGTTTGAAAAATAGTAAAGAAAATACTCCCATTTGTGGGTACTCTGCCATTTTTTCTAATCTCATTTGGTTTAATTCGTACTAAAGCATCATCAGGAAAAGCTGAAAAGGCATTAAATGCTTGGTTTGCTAAAATATTTCGGTCAGCTAAAAATAGAATTCGTGGTCTTCGTTCGACATACTCACGAACCTTTTTTCCGTTTTTATCGGTGTCTGAGGTTCTTGAAGACAAATTCCATCGTGTTTGAAAGAGTTTCCAAGCTATCTGAAACGCTATTGCTGTTTTTCCGGTTCCTGTTGCAAGAGTCAATAAAATCCTTTGCTTATTTTGTGCAATGGCTTCCATCGTATTGTTTATTGCAATTTCCTGATAGTACCTGAGCTGCCAAGTTCCGCTTTTATCTTCGAATGGAATACTGGCAAACTTATCTCTCCATTCATTTTGGTCTGAATAGGTTTTATTCCAAAGTTCATCGGGAGTTAGGAAATCAGCGACTAATTCTTCCTTGCCTGTTTTCATGCAAATTTGGTAAATTTCTTTACCATTTGTGGAATATGTGGTTTCTAAACGGAGTTTTTCGGCATACTGTTTGGCTTGTGCTACTCCTTCGCCCACAATTGTTCCAACACTCTTGGCTTCTACAACTGCAAGTTTTATTCCTTTGTAAACCAATACATAATCGGCAGTGAGTATTTTACTGCGGACACCACCGGTTTGAATCCGACCGGCAGTAATCTTATATTCCCGAAGGATTTTAGACCCTTCCGCTACTCCCCATCCACATTCTTTTAACTTGGGGTCAATAAGTTCCGCTCTGGTTTCTGCTTCGTTCATTTTATTATTTCCTACTATCATTCAAGTAAATCAAAAAAACTATTAAATCTTTTGATGCACACTAAAATCAAAGACATATACTTCGATTCCTAAAATTTCGATTAATTTCTTTAATAAGGGTCTCTTCCCATTCTTCACTTCATTTGCTTCTTTTGCACTTAAACTACCTTCACAAAGTAATACAACTGGTTGAATTTTGGTTTTTGCATTACCCTTTTTATAAAGTTTTTTAATTTCTTCTAAGAATTTTTTCTCATCACACTGTTTGGAATATGTGTAGATTTCCATTATTGAAGTAAGTAAAGTATCTTTATCATTATCAAAGTATTTTAATTCAATTAAATAACTTTTATTGGTTACTTCATTTATCGATATTATATCGATTTTTCCATTTCCATCTTTTCTAGTATTACTTATAGGTATTTGATAATCAAATACCATTCCTAAAGTAGGTAGTTTTTCTAATACCAAACTTTTTGCAAAATTTGCTTCTTCTTGAGATGATTCTCTTTTGTGTAATCCATTCAAAGCGATGTTATGATTGAAATAACTCTTTACTCTTGGTACAATAGTTATTGATTGAATTATGTTCAATTTTTTAAAAAATTCTTCAGCAATGATTTCAGTATAAAATTGTTTTGAATCATTGGTTTTACCTTTCCATTTTAATACATTGGAACTATAAATCCTTGCAGGATTTTTTGATAGCAGTTTTTGTGCTTCATTTTTAACATGGTCTTCTTGATATGAAATTCCTCTTGGCATTTTACACCTATATATTTATTAAAAAAATTATTTCTTACTTTCCTTTATAATTATATCGTAAATCGGTCTAACAAATTCAACTCCATTTAGTAAATATAAATTACAAATTTTCACAGCCAATTCACCAAAATTATTAATATTTATCTTTGAAATAATTTCTATTATATATTCAATTTTATATTCTGGGAAAAATCCGTTATTTAACATTTCTATGAACAAATCTCCCACTGCTTTGGGTGTGTTATCAACATGTTTGAGTAACTGCTCAATAAAAAATGGGTAATGGAAATTGTTATTAATGTGTCTTGCTGCAAATTTCAACCAAGTAAAAATATCCTCATCAATTTCATCAGCTAAATAAATAAATTTTGAGGATTCAGCAATTACTTTAAAATATTCTTTATTTTCATTTTCATTTTTAAACCTAAAGAATAACTGCTTCCACAAGGGTTTTACTTTGTTTTTAATTTTTTCGGTTATACTATCTCTTTGCATCCAGAAAAAGTTTATCAATGCTGATAAATGCTTTATATTAGAGCTGTTTATAAGTTCATAAATTAAACTATTTGTATCATCAATATCCTCCCAACCTTCAAGATAGGCAACACAAATGTGCTGAGCGACTCGTTCATTCGCATGTTCATCTTTAAAATCAATTTGTAGTGCTTTTAGATAATGACCGTTTTCAGAAAGAAGTTTATAAAGATGAGAATAAACCGATGAGGTATAATAAAGGTAACCAGTAAAAGCAGGTTCCCAGTATTTGTTATCATCTTCAGGAAATAATATATTAATATTTGATGTTACCCATTCTTTATCTAAATAGTAGAGGTTTGGTAAATATTCTCCCACTACAACAGAAAAATCAATTGATGGTTCAATATTTTTATCGAGATTTTTATTAAACAGTTCTTTTATTGAATTAATCCATTTATTTTCATCATCTTTTTTAAATAAACGAGCGTATCTTAAAGAATAATTAATCATGGCAGTATAAATTTTTCCTTTGTTTGAATTTAATACAGAGTTAATCACATCCTGCATTTCATTGTAATTTGACTCAGCATTATCAATCAGCAAAAGAAGAATATATTCAGCATCGGGAAGCAAAGAAGGTTCAAAAGCATGTGCATCATTACTTGTGCCAAAATTAATTAAATCTGCGATTTGAGAAATAATCCAATTCCTGTAATTGTATAAATTTTCAGTATAATCTTCCACCCAAAAACTTTTTGCATTTATTAATTCTTTGATAAATTTAATAATAGATTGCCAATCTATTGTTTTTTCAGATTTTAATGCCTCTGAAAAGCCCCATAGAAGTGAATGCTGAAATATTTGTTTGACAGCTAAAAACGAACTAATCCCATCTGAAAATTTATTAGGATTTTCAGAAACACAAATCCTTAGGGTTTCGCTTAAACCATCAATGGATGGTTCTTCCCATCTATCTTTCTCTTCAAAATTATTTAGATATTCAACAATCTCTTCAATTGATTTAGTTAATAAATCTGTATCTTTTATAGGACTTTTATAACCCCAGCTACTCTCACTCCAACTGTTAAACCCGGGATGTTCAATTTTGCTTGGATTTATGGAATTATATTTATTAAAAAGTGATACAATTTTTTCATTATTAGTTTTTAAAAGAGCTGAAAGCCATTCTTTTTTTAGAGATGCAATAATTATATCAGCTTTTTCTTTATCATTTTTAAATTCATCATATAAGAAATATTCCTTTTCCTCAATCATTTGAATTATTCTATCAATTTGTTTAACACTAAAAAATATGCAATTGTTCTTAAAAAACTCAAATAGTTCATGTTTAGCTTCAACAATTTCAAGAGGATTATTTTCTAATTCCCAGAAGATAAAGTTAAGAATTTGATAATGGTAATTTATAATATGAACTGCCAGTCTTATAAAAATTGGATGTTCCAAATGAATCAAAGTTGATATATCATTTGAAATATCTTCAGGTTGTGATGTTTGATAAAAATCCCTAACAAAATAAACCAATTGGCATTCATATTTTTCGGGAAAACTTGTTTGGGGGTGATCTTCAATCGTTGGGATCCAAATACTATTGAATTGAAATTCGTCATCCCCACAAATTTGTTGGATTTTTTTCAATACAATCTCAGTAGCTTCATTCCCGCATATTTTGAGAATTGATGACTTATGAAGACGCATTAATTTATTAAATGAGTAATTATCAACAAGAGATTCATACTTATCAATTCTATCATTATTTAAAACCTTGTAGTCGAAAACTATATTAAGTAATTTAATAAGAATTTCTTTAGCATTTAGTTTTATTACATTTGGAATGATACTATTCACAATTTCATGAGAAATCATGTCTGATCCCCATTTTGAGTTAAGAGCTATTCTAATGAATTCAATATGCTTATCTTGTATGAATTCTGCGGGGAGTAAAAAAATTATCTTGGCAATTTCCCAATCCGTAATATAATTTTCAATTCTTTCATTTGTTTCGGTTTTATACTCAATTATATCATTAATAATGTTAATAAGTAATTCTGTGATTTCATCGGTTGGAGATGAATTATTCTTTTTTGCGGCATTAACTAAATAGTCCAGAACATTCCATTGAGGAATTTTATATGACCCTTTTTGATTTTCAACTTCAATTGGATGAGGATTTTTCTTTGGATCAAAATATCCGACATCTTTAAGTGGTTTTAAAAGCGGAAATGGATTATCTGTTTTCGATAGAATTTTAAACAAATGATTTTCTTGAGGTAAATCACTTTTTATTAACTGTATTATTCTGTTTATTTTCTCTTCTTTCATAATTCAGCCACTAAATCCTCGATTTCTTTTAAGGAATCATAAGTATATAGAGATGTTTGATTGATATCAGTATTCCACTTCTTTAAAACATAATATAGTTGATTAAATCCATTTTCGTCTTTCTGATAGGCAATTACTTGGATCCCCATATCATTAAAGTACGACTGCTCAAAACTTAGAAGATTTTCTTCGCCGGAATAGAAAGGCCATAATGTGTAATGCTTTACTTCTCTTTGTTCATTTGATGAATCGTATTTTGTAATTAAGAAGTCAAGTAATTCAAATTCGGACATTCCATAACCAAGGAATAAAACAGTATAATTATCAAATATTTTTTTTAAAAATAATTTAAATCCATCATCATTATATCTTCGAATATATTGAGGGACGGTGAAAACTAATGATTCCCGATTTTCTTGAGTACCATGAATTTTATATAGTTTAGTCCGTTCTATTGAGGTAGTTAAGAATTCAGGTTCATTAAAGACAATATTAGCACTAAAAAACTGGTTGTGAAAGTGTATATCTGCATTTGTTGTAATATTTATTCCTCTTAGACCAAATATCTCTTTATAGATATTATACTGGTCTACCTTCTTTGGAACTGATTCTAATGATTTATTGAATTTATTATAGAACTCTTTTTCTAATTCATTGTTGCAAAGGATGTGATAACATATAGTGATAACTTTTTTATGATCATTGATTTGTTCGAGACTTTCTTTTTCTTTAAAGTTTATACATGTTCCTGTTTTATCCTTATTTTGAGTATCAAAGCATAATTTTATAAGATTTGTAGCAAGTTGGCTCCATCCCATACATCCAATGATTCTTGAAACTCCTGCACCAATAAATATTACAAGTTTATTATTATTTACAGCCTCAATAATCTCAGTAGGGACTTCTGGCAACTCTGGAATACTTGAATACTTTACTTTCATATCTCCCCCTCAAATGCTTTCTGTAAAATACTTTTTTTCAGTTCTTCTAAATCTTTGATTTTCTTTTGATAGACCGCTTCCAGCTTTTGCGTTTCGGCTCGCAGGGCATCCAATTTGCTTACGATTGATTGTTGTTCTTTTAGTGATTTCGGAAATTGGATTATATAATTTTCTATCCAATCTTTTGAAATCCTCTTATGTCCTACAGCTCCGCTCATATATTTTCTTCCTTCTTCTCTGATTCTGTTTCTTGACAAGAAAAAATATAGATATTCAGGTTCAATTTGTCCGAGAGTTCTGAATACAACGTATTCACTTGAACCAAAGCCAATTCCATTGATAAGATTACGTGCAATTCCAATTTTCCCATTTTCAAAACATGGTGTAATTTTTGCCAATAAAACATCATTGTCTGCAAAGTATGTGTAAGAACCAGCAACATCTTTTAGTTGTTTTTCTTTAATTCCAACGATTTCTTTGGTTAATACTCCTAAATCCTCCATTGGTAAAAAAGTTACTAAATCGGTATCTCTTAACTTATCTCTCGCTTCTTTCTTTTGAGGTTTTAATTCACAAACTTCTTTAATCGTTTTTTCTTCCCAACCATCTCCCTTTTTTCCTTGCCCTGAGCGTGTCGAAGGGTCAAACACACCTTGCAAATAGCTTTCAAAGAGTTCTTTGGCGTTTTTGAGGTTTTGTTCGGCATTATTTCGACTTCGCTCAATAACCGCAAAGGCTTCATCCAATATGGCTACAATGCGTTGCTGTTCAGGGAGAGGTGGAATAGGGATTGGAAATTCTCTAAGGTATCCCAAACCAACGAATTTTTGAGTTGCTCCCTTAGCATCTTTTGACATCTTGTCAATGACTTTGCCAGAATCAAGATAGTATTTCAAAAAGTAACTATCCTGATTTTTCGGTATTTTGAACAAAGCAACATTTTTTATTGCAAAATCTGGTTCCTTTATAATTACGATTGGATTTCCGATAGTTCCAATCATTGCAAATAATACATCACCAATATCAACCTTGCTTCTCTTATTGATGTTATTATAATCCTGTTCTGTAATATAGTTTACATTGTCATAATTTAGACGATTATTCTTTAGATTTTTGGAGGTAATTAAAGCGTAACCTTCCTTCACATAAATGGGAGAGTCGTGAGTTCCATCTCTGACATCATAAACTTCACCCAACTTCTTTATTTCCCAACCTTTTGGTAACTGAGCTTGTCGAATGTTCATATCAATTCCAAAATTGAATTTAAGATACTATCAACAGAACTTTTATCCATCTTCGAAAAAGCAAACCATTTCCTGCCCAAATCTTTGAGCGAAGCTCCTAAGTGGTACACTTCGTTCCGATCTATTATCAAAAAGCGGTCGTGGCTTTTGGTAAAGGTTCTCAGTTCAAAGTTGTCGAATTGCTCGTTAGCTTTTTGAATATCCAACGTAAGCTGTTTACTCACAGTTTTCGTTAGCAGCAATGCTCTAACACCTTTCTTCTTCTTTGCTAAATGAGTAAGAGTAGTTTCGTCCGGAAAATTATCTATCAACACTATGTTATGTTTAGCAGAACGGATAATCTTGGAAGCCAATTCGTAAGCATCGAATACCTGCCCCTCGAAGAAAACACCCTGAGTGGGGATAGAATCTTTATTCTCAAGAGCACTTAATATTTTTTCAATTTTATGCTCTGTTTCAAATTGTTTCAATTCAACTTTGTTAAGTCGTTGAAACACAGAAGCATTGTCGAGCAAAAATTTTCTCATTGAGATAAAAGCACGCATTATTGCCACATGAACCATTGCGGCTGTTTCACTTTTCAATACGCCGGAAAGACTTGCTACACCTTGTTCGGTAAAGACAAAGGGCAGATATTTACGATGCTTACCACGATTATCTTCTAAGGTCGCATTTTGCGATGTTAAACTTGATATCTCAATTTGTGATTTCAAGTCATTCCATTCTCCGACAGTAAGTTGAAACATAAAATCACTTGGGAATCGCTCGAGATTTCGTTTAACTTGCTCATTAAGTCTTGCAGTCGGAACTTCATAAATTTCAGCCAAATCACTGTCAATCATTACTTGAACACCACGAATGGTGTAAATCTTGTTTAAAATCTGCGTTTGGGATAGAGGAAGTTCTTTACTCATTTCAATTCCATAACTGTGTACCTTGTTTGGATTTTACTCTATATCCAACTGAAATAATAATATCGAGATTGAAGTGCTCAACATTTGAAGTTTGAGTCTTACCCTTAATTGCACCATGTTGAGTGGTTAGTGCAAAAAATGCACATACCACATCTTTTTGCAACTCGCCTTCTTGGAAAATGTTATTAATATGCCTACTAATAACTGTCCTGTCACGTCCGAACAATAAACTCATTTGTTCTTTGTTTAACCAAACAGTTTCTTCATCAATTCTTACTTCAATATGTTCAGCAATCTCATTAGGTCGATATAGTATAATTTCATCTTTCATATAGCTTCTATAATAAAGGTTAATAGACTTTCTTCAGAATATTTATCCATCATGGTCACATTTTGTTTGAAATGTCGCAAATTTTGCGACAGTTGAAAATCCAAACCGGTCACTATTTGTTACCAGTTCATTTTCGACAAGCTCTATGTTGCGAAAAAGTAATATATTATTTTTCATTATCAATTATCAATTGTAAATTATCCATTAATATTTTGCTTTCTTCATCCAATGCTTTCATTTCTTCCAATATCTCGTGTGGTGAGCGAAGTCGAACCACTTCTTTTTTATTTGGATTTTTGGCACTCAGGTCAAAAGTACTTTGGTCAATATTTTTAACATCAACGCTCCATGAGTTTTCGTTTTCTGCAAAGTTTTTTTGCAACCTGACGAAGTCTGCCAAGTCGTTTTCGTTTAGTGGATTTGTTTTACCCAAGTTACGGTTGAGATTTAATTGATAAAACCAAACCTTTTGCGTGGGCTTACCTTTTTCGAAGAAGAGCACCACAGTTTTCACTCCTGCACCGGTGAAAGTACCGCCTGGCAAATCCAAAACCGTGTGTAAATTGCAATTTTCGAGTAATGATTTTCGAATGGAAATTGTAGCATTATCGGTATTACTCAGAAAAGTATTTTTAATAACAACTCCAGCTTTTCCACCGGCTTTCAAAATCTTGATAAAGTGTTGTAGAAAAAGCGATGCAGTTTCTCCGGTTTTAATTGGAAAATTTTGTTGAACTTCAGCTCTCTCCTTACCACCAAAAGGAGGATTAGCCAGTACAATATCATATCTGTCTCTTTCCTGTATATCCGAAAGGTTTTCGGCAAGAGTATTTGTGTGTATGATATTTGGAGCTTCAATCCCATGCAAAATCATATTCATAATACCGATAATATAAGCTAAGGATTTCTTCTCCTTTCCAAAAAAAGTTTTTTTCTGAAGAGTGACAACATCATTAGTAGTTAGTTTTTTAATTTGTTTCATATATTCAAATGCTTCGACAAGAAATCCCGCAGAACCCACAGCCCCATCATAAATCGTTTGACCAATTTCAGGAGCAACTACTTTTACAATCGTTTTGATTAGTGGACGTGGAGTATAGTATTCACCGCCATTACGCCCAGCATTCCCCATATTTTGAATTTTAGATTCGTAAAGGTGGCTCATTTCGTGCTTTTCCGCATGAGTACGGAAACGAAGTTCGTCAATACGATTAATCACTTCTCGCAAGTTATATCCGCTTTGAATGCGGTTTTTCAGCTCACTAAAAATCTCACCAATTTTATATTCAATAGTGTCAGCACTCTCTGCACTGGTTTTAAACTTTTTAAGATATGGGAAAAGTTTACCATTCACGAATTCGGTCAGGTCATCACCTGTTAGAGCATTATGGTCAATTTTAAGACTTCCGTAACCATTAGAAATTTTTGGAGCAGACCACACAGTCCATTGAAAATCTTTTGCAATAATCGGAGTGTACGTATTACCGGAAAGTTCAGCGGCTGTGTTTCTGTCCCTTTCTAAGTCGTCAAGATA
>MHAC01000085.1:12592-17382 GCA_001804565.1 Ignavibacteria bacterium GWF2_33_9
AATTCACTGCTACAGCCTGCATCTTTGTGTAGAATATCATCAATGTTTTTAAAGGTTTGTTCGAACATTATTTAAAATTCAAATATTGGAAAAAATAAATTGCAAATTACGAATTTATTATTAAAATTATCTAATTCTTTTTCGCTCACTATCCCTACCTACAAAGTGAAAATATATAATATCACAAATATAGCACAATTCAAGACCAATTAAGTCGGTCAATATCGACACGTTAAAATAATTGCAAAATATCAATATTTTGCAGAAAATACCCCATACCAAAACCTATCCTCCACCAACAAATGCCCGTTACAGAGCATTTATGGAGGTAGGAGCTGGGAAGTGAGAGTGGGGGCAAGTTGGCAGGCGAAATGAGAATGGGTACGTTTGAAAGCATAATTCATTAAGTAAAAATACAATTATTGAAAATAATTTTCTAACTTATGATTATTAATCTTTATTTTTTATTGATAGTTTATTCTCCACCTTTCGAGGAAAGTCCACCTGTGAGTTGTTATAAATGCCCGCTGTAAACAGTAATTGTGTGGGTGTGGGATGGGAATATAAAGTTGAAGTACAACTTCGATGTATTTACCTGAATAATACTACTCCTTAATAAATTATAAATGGAAATTCCTTAAATTTGTAAATAACTTAAAGAAAAAAGTGACGATGAATAATAAGAAAGGTTATGATAGAAAATTTCAAAATCCGACTACTTTATTAATTGTTCAAGTAATTAAGCAATACCTTCCAGATTTGTACGACGAGGTTGAAAGAACAAAAGAGCGAAACAATAAATATATCCGTGGGATTATATCTGCTCGTACCGGATTAACATTAAGTTCCAAAAAGCATAGATTGCCGAATCAAGAGACAATAGAAATTGAAAAAGTTAAAATCGAAATATCTGATGATTTACCTGAAAAATTATTGGCAATATTAGATTCAATTCCGGAGATACTTCTGACATATATTCTTCATTTTAATAAAATGGAAAAAACAATTAACGAACTAAAATTTCAAGAAAAAAATTCAAACGATATAAATTTTTTAATTGATAATCATTATAGTTCTAATGGATTAAACGAATCTATTGGCTACTTGGAAAATTTGATATTAAAGATTCAAGAACAAAATATTATAGAGAGACTGTTTAAATCATCTCCAAATATTATTGGTGAATATATTCATGAAGAGAATAAAATTAATATTTATTGGATAGGTATTGGAATAATAAATCAAATAACAAACCTGAGAGTTGATGAATTAACCTTAATCACAATGTTGCATGAATTATTGCACGCATATACAATTCAAGGTTTTGATATAGATGGAAATCAGTGGGATAAGCATATTTTACAAAATATTAATTTGCAGATTACTGAGGGATTTGCTCAAATTTATTCTGATTTAATTATCCAGGAAAATTTCAGTTATTTGCATAAGACATTTATTTCATTATCGAAAAGACTTCAACCTCATTACAAAGAATATAAAAGCTGGTTAGACCTAAATGACCGAAACATATATGAAAAAGTTAGGGAACTATTATTAAAAACCAGAAATAGCCGCATAACAAGTTATGCACAATTTGAAAAACTACTCAAATCAATTGAAAAAAATTCAAAAGATATAGTAAGATAATTTGCTAGTTATTTGCATTTGTTTTATCTCAAATAAAATATTATATTATTCATAGAAGTATATTTTCATCACTTATTCTACATTATTTTCCAAAAATGTAATAATTACACACCCAAAGTTAGTGAATACTCATTTATTAGAAAAAATACAATAATATTTTTTTCTAAATCAGTAAGTTAATTGAACAATTACTTCAATAATTTATTAATTTAGTAGAAAAGAAATCTGTAAATTAAAAACATTAGGTGTTACAATGAAAAAGTCAAAATTATTCAGAATGGTTTATGGTTTAGGAATTGCTTTAATAGTGTCTCTGATAGCTGCTTTAGGAGGGCAAAATGCAATGGCTCAAGAAATCCCAAATGGAGATGGTGACTTGCTCTGGGAGCGACCACTCAATGGACGTACAGTAAATGATGCTAAGTTCCATCCAATAAATGGGAATATCATTGCTGCAGTGAATCACGAAATTTGGGAAATTGACCCTAAAGATGGGCACACGATTAGGGTGTTTGAAGGTTCTGGGCAAAGTGAAATAAAGTACTTTCAAATTTCTAATGACGGTAAATATCTAGTCTCAGGAGGAGCTGAAAAATGGATAATCATATGGGATTATCAAACCGGAACTATTTTAAAAATACTTGATAATATAAAGCAAATTCCTGTCTATAATTCTATTGGAATTTATCCAGACAGTAAAAGTTTTGTTTATTTTTCATTTGAAATAATTAATAATACTCAATATTCATATGTTAAAGGTTCATTTAACATATACAACTTTGAGCAAAATAAGATAATTAAAACAGTTGAAACACCGAGTCAGATATCATACAATAAAGCTGTAGATGCAATGCAACTATCAATTGATGGTAAATTATTTGCTATTGGATTTCGTAATAGAGAATATGGTGTTTTTAAGGACTTCACAATGGAGCTTTGGGATGCTGAAACACTAACAAAAATACAAGACTTGGGTAATTTCAAAGTTGGGGATTTCAGGGATATCCAATTTTCAAATGACAATCAATACATTGGTTATGGATTTTCTCCAGGTTTAATCTTGTATAAAAAAAATAATGAACAGTACAATAAATACCCAGTAGTTACATATCCAATTTCATTTAGTATAGACGCATTTTGTTTTTCAATAAATAACAAATTATTTCTCAATACATTCAAGGAAGACATTAATTATGATGCTACTTATATAATAAATTTGAACAATTTGGATTCAATTTATAAGTATCCTCATTGTGGGTACCCAATTTTAAGAACAAATACAAATAATGAATTGTTTACTATAGGATTCGATACAATTGTTGGAGTAAAGATACAATTCTATTCAAACAAATGGTATGAAGTAAGTGTACAAAATCCAATAGAAATCAAAATTGGAATAACAAAGACAACTTATACAAATAATTCTATACAATTAACTACAAAAGGAATTGATATAATCAAAACTCTTCTTATTACCGACACGCTCGGAAAAAAAATCTATGTTCAAAATGATATAACGGTTATAAACAATTCTACAGAAATTCCTCACTTTCTATCTTCAGGGAATTATTTGCTTAAAATAGTTTCAAATGGAAAGGAATACACAAGCAAATTTATTGTGACGAGGTAAGATAATGAAGAAATACATAATCGTTATATTCATGATTTTGCCTTTTTGGGCAATAGCTCAGAATTTGGAACCAACTCAGGCAGAATTCTATTTACCTGCAAGAGATGCGACTATTCCTTTATCGAATGCTAATGATTATTTTCAGCAAACAAAATTCGTGAAAGGAGTCCACTGGGACTATACACCACGACTCGGGAGAGTGCTTGGTATGACACAACAGGATATAAGTTACAACTTTAATTCAGCAATATTAAATCCAAATACATTATTGCATATTAAAATTCCTGATTATTCGACCCATTGTCAAAGACCGGAATTAGTTAATGCCCGTGGTATTGAATATTCGCCAATACTACTAATCAATCCAAATTTGACACATACAGTACAAAAATGTAATACAAATACGACAAGTACAAAAAATCCAGTTTTCGGATTCCAAACAATTGTTGGCAGCAAGTTTTGCAACGACGATTATTTACTAATTGATGGTACTGTTCCTACTGGTGAAGTAATACTAGAGAATCCATGGCCTAATGATAAATTAAATGTTTTAAATCCATTTCAATATTCTGGAAACGACGAAATTGATTATTTTTGGAGAGGAATGTATGTAACAATCAATTTACGGAGAACAGGATTGATGTATATATCGGATGAACAACCAATATTGAAAATCGAAGTGCCCTACTCTTACAAAAATTCAGCAGGAGATGAATTCAATGATGGAATGTGTTATTTTCATGATTTACCAGATGCTTCAGCAGTTTATAGCTTTCAATACGGTAGAGGAGATAAATTAGGTTTAAAATCCTATACAACACTGACTCCTCCTGTCCCCCCACAATATTTCGAAATAAAACGAAATATGCTACCTCAGAATAATGATAATATTACGATTTCTGCTTTTATTTATCTTGACCAAGTTAAAAGACCAAACACAATTTATCATAATTATTTTCTTCAGGGAAAGGGATTTAACAATGATCCCAATGACCCATTAATGTACAATATTAGTAAACTCAAGCTCAAAGTAACCTATCTTGGGAATGAGGAGGTTGCGATTAATTGGATACGCTTTGAGACACCTGCAACCAGAAACTTACTTTCAGGAATATATGATGATGATATAAAGACCAAAACTCAAAGTGTATTAACAAAATTTGCAACTTCCTCATTAGAGGTGAATGGGATTAAATTCTTCCGGTTTAATACGCATATAGAAGGTGGAATGCAGCAATGGATTGGGGAAAGATATTTAGTGAAACTACTTGGCAATCTAATTTCAGGGGAAGCACCAGAACCGATTTATACACATTTGTATGAACATTATGTACCTTCGGCTGATAGATGGATGGGCATGATGCGGTCAATGACAACAGTATCAGTGCCATTTAATAATTGAGATACCACATACATATGTTTAATAAAGAGTAATTAGAGGTTAAATTATATAATGTCATTATTAATTATTTTTTATTAAGTTTGAATAAATCAACTCGCAATTTTGCGAAAA
>MHAC01000086.1:0-5359 GCA_001804565.1 Ignavibacteria bacterium GWF2_33_9
GGTGTGCCGAAGACCGGACTCGAACCGGTACAGCAGTCTCCCACCGACGGATTTTAAGTCCAATGGGAATGAGACTAAAGTGCTGATAAATAAGAAGTTATTCTCAAAAAAGCTTTCGCACTTCTTTCGCACCAATTTATATTTTAAAATTTAGTTGCTACCTTGCATTTTTTGATTGAAATCAATCAACTCAAAATTATATTTTGACAGTTCTGCTATATCCATTATTTACTTATAAACTGATTTATGCTTTCAATAAATTCATTGGCTACTGAGTTCAGGTTAACAACCAGTGGTTCCATTCTTTCCCATTTTAATTGAAAACCGTATGTATGTCTGAATGCGTGCCTGAATTTCATATATTCTATCAATTTGGATTGAAGTTCTCGACTAATTACAGCAGTTCTTTTATCAGTTGAAATAACAACCTTCTCCAATAATTCAACATGCCAATTTGATCCCTCACCAAATTTTTCATTATTCTCATGGACGATAAATTTTAATATATTTTCCACGCCATTATAAAACGAATGCAATACTGTTCCGAGGGCAGCAGTTTCAATTTTGTCGGGTATCTTTGTTTTGGCGAGTTCCAGCAATAGAGAATACTCTGTAAATAATTGTTTCAATAAATCTATCTCAATATTTATTTTGGTGGTGTTAGTTGACACGAACAAGTTCCCCGCTATTTATTAAATGTCTTGTAAATGGATTATCATCATTTAAATCTATCAGGTCAACAGACAGATTGAGTTTCATCATCAATTCTCCGCCAGCTCTGTAAAAAATTTTATCCGGCAATCCCTTTACGGCAATATCCAGATCAGATTTTTCAGTAGCTGTATTATCTGCTTGTGAGCCGAAAATATAAACTTCATTTACGCCGTATGTTTTAAGTATATCCACTGCATTTCTGATCAATGCTGTATTCATAATATTTTAATCTCCGAAAATCAAATATTTTTATTACTTTTATTATAACATAATTTTTACAATATTTCAAGACAATAATAAAATACTTGTTTTTTTAAATAATGTCGGGCAGTGACTATGCAGTATTATTTCTTAATGCAGAAATATAGTTTTGTATTTCATGAAATATTTTTTGTTCCTTACTTTTTACATAAATAAAGGTTTGAATATAAGACGCGATAATTTTACTGTTTGTCTCCATCCGTGAAAAGTTAATAATTCGGTATGCAATCATTTCAGAATATATCAATTTTTCAATTAAAGATTGCAGCATAATGTCCGGCGTTACAATATTTTTTATTTTTATTAGTTCATTTTTGTATTTATTGACAAATAGTATTTCATCAATTCCACAAACAGAACCTTGATTATACTCATTACATTTAAAACGATACCGACACGCATCGCAGTATAAAAACTTATTTTTAAAAGTTAAACTATGAACGCCTGATTTTATTGCATTATATTTTATTTTATTAAATCTTTTCGGTCCTTTTCCAACCTGACTATACCCACCGTGAGCGGTGCATCTACCATTTATACTGATCGGTGGATTAGTACAGATTCCAACCTGATTATTCTTGCGATTAGACTTTGCTCCGCAGATGCAGTGATTCAATTGCTTTTCTATATCCAATACTTGATTATAATGTTCATTTGTCCATACGGGAGATTTCTTTGCCATACTATCACTTTGTTTTTTTATCCGTTTTCAAAATATCCCTTTTTATGTGGGTGTATCTGGTCAAATTAACTTTTTATCTTAATTATAACGCCGGCAATTGCATAAATCAAGCCTTATTTAATAAAAATGTATCTTTGAACTGATTCTAACCGTTAATTATTGTAAAATAGCAATTCTGGAGTAGGCACAGGCAAATATCTCTATTCAAGCCTTGTCAGTATATGGATTGATTAAAAAACCTCTCTAATCGTCTGCTATTTGCTCATCCCAAAATAGATTCTAAGAAATTTTTTTATAGAGATATGGCAATAATATATTGTGATGCGCTAAACTTTAACCTGTTATTTTTACAGTGTTTTTTTTTGGTTCAAAAACTTGCACAGGTGCAAGTTATCATAAAAGACAACATAATCGACTGTTGAATTCGATGTTTGGTTTAATAGTAATTCAATCTGAACTTTGCCCGTATAAAAATTTATTTATCATTTTTAATATATCAAATAATATGTCCGGTTATTTTAATAATTATTCTTATTTCTATTTTTTGCAAATTAAAAAATAAATTTACATAATTATTTACTGTTTTTATCGTAAATATTATGAATTATGCAATTTCAACCCAAATCCAAGTAAAATCAATGATTATAGCTTTAATTATGCAATTTAATTATGCAAATTTTCTTAGTATTATTCGTATTTTAGATTTTATTTAACTGAATTAAAAGAAGTTATATATTTGCATAATTGCTCTCGATTATTTTTGCTTCTATATAAATTAAGTTTTGATAAATAAAAATTATTAGATAACACATCAAATGAAGCCGGAGGTTTTCAGGTAGGTGAAATTAAAAAAATTGATTTATCAAGATGGTTGAGATTTAATTAGAACTATGGTGCTCGCGCTGAATTTACATTGAAAGTGAATCATACTGTAAGATGCGGAGAGGCAATTTTTTCTAATAAAATTATATTATATGTAAGAGGTACAAAATGGATTTATTTAAAACAAAAGAAGATATATGCAGAGAATTTAATGTTTCCAAAGCCACAATAGATAATTGGATTAAAATAGATTTAATTCCAGATTACCAAAATGAAAATGGGTATACTATAGAAGAATATGAACTAATTTGTAAAATAATAAAGAATTCTGGAAAATTAAATAATCGTGCCAATCGATCAAGAACTAAAAAGAAAAAAATTTCTTTTTTAGGTATTAAAGGCTATTGTCGAAAAAAACAGCTACGAGAAGTAATAGACTTGCATAATAAATTAAAATTTTCAACTGAACACAGTATATTAGCTTTATCAATAATTCAACTTCAATCGGCATTATTGTTAAAAGAAAATTGGGATACTAACCCAACTACAAAAATTGAATGTTTCATTTCGGAATGGATGAAAGAATGTCGTTTTGATATTAGTCAATGCAAGAATTTTTCAGATGTTTTAGATATTAAAAATGAAAATGATGATTTTATTGGAGCTTTTTATCAATCCATTAAAAATACCGCAGAAAAATCAGAAATAGGCGCATATTATACTCCCGGTAATTTACTGGACAATATAAGTATTCAAGGTGATAAAACCGTTTTGGATCCTTGTTGTGGTAGCGGCGGAATCCTATTGAGAATACTTCAAAAAACTCACAATTCAAATTTAATATACGCACGGGATATTGATGAGACAGCTCTGAAAATTTGTAGAGTGAATTTAACAATGTTTTTTAATGATCCGGATATGTCAGCGCATATTGAAAAATATGATATAATTAATTTTGAAACTGATATGATAAAATTTGACTATCTTGTTACAAATCCTCCATGGGGAAGCAAATCCGATGAGACATTAAAAAAACAATTAAAAAAATTATATCCAGTATTAAACACGTCAGAATCTTATAGTATCGCGTTATATAATTCTATAATTCATTTAATTAAAGAAAATGGAACACTTATATTTTTTTTACCATATTCAATTTTAAATGTCGCAACTCATAAAAATATAAGAAAGTTTTTGTATGAAAAAAAATACAATATGAAAATTAATTTATTGGGAAAATGTTTCCCCGGAGTTATGTCAGAAGTAATCAGATTAGAAATAAATATTGGAATTAAAAGTGAACAAATACAAATAATTTCCAACGATAAAACATATATGCTTGATTTTTCTAAAATTGAAGAACCATTTTATACAATCCCCGTGACAGCTGATGAAAATGGTTTTGAAATACTGGATAAAATTTATAAAAAAAATCATTTAAAATTACATAAGAAAGAATCAATTTTCGCAAAAGGAATAATTACCGGCAATAATAACGGTGTTTTAAATACAAATTCAGTTGAAGATGAACCAATTATTGAAAGTGTAGATATTGTTCCTTTTAGAATTAACGAGCCTAAAAGTGTTATTGATATTTCTAATCCTAAAAAGTTTCATCAAGTTGCTAAATTAGAAAAATATCGACAAAAAAAAATTGTATTCAGATTTATTTCAAATAAAATTATTTGCGCTATAGATACGCATAATAGATTATTATTAAATAATGCAAATTTATTTATCCCGCAGATTGATTATCCGTTCGAATCTATAGTTTGTCTTTTAAACTCTAAAGTTTATACATATATTGTTCAAAAAAAATATCATTCCATAAGTTTATTAGATTGGCATATAAGCTCACTACCAATTCCGATTATTACAGACGAAAAACATAAAATATTTTATGATATTCATGAAAATTTATCCTTGAATGAGAATAAAAATGAAATGGATAAATTAAATGAATTTGTATATAAAATATTTGAACTTAATCAAGACGAAATTAATATTATTGAAAAAAATATTAAATAGAATATTACAAAAGAAAGGATTGCTTCTTTATCGTTACTCGCGCTTACACAGGAAGCACTCCCCGGAATTTTTATACCATACTTTTTTATTGCAGTCGTTTTAATAATCAATGGATAATATATGTCAATTAGCTTTACATTCTGCGGTTATAAAAACTCTGGCAACTCAATTTTGAAAATATTTTTAGGGACTTCCTATTGCTAAAGTTTTTCAATTTCGGACAGAACCGAGGTACGGGGCACTTGAAAAATAATATAAAAAAATCAAAATTGTTCTTCCCCGAAAAAGTTTATTCCAGAAATTTTCACTTAATTGATATCTAATTATTTTCTAATATTTTATTCCTGATTTTTTCTGATACGTCAGTCAGTCGAAATTAAATAGTTCGAATAAGTCCTTTATATTTACAATAATTTACAAACATACATATTGAACATTCTGGCTTAACAGGTTTACATATTAAAGCTGTAAAATCAAGTAAGGCAAATAATAATTGTCCGGTATGTTGAAAATTAAATATTATTTTTGCCAGAGAAATTATTTCTTTTTTTCTACGGATTTCTCCATTTAAATTTAATCCATAATAACGGTTAATAAACCTTGCAATATTACTATCAATTACGAATTCAGGTTTATTATAACAAACTGTCAATATTGCTCCGGCAACATAATCACCTATTCCAGGAATTTTTAATAAATCCTCGCGATTATCTGGAATTTTACAATTTAATTCTTTAACAATATATTTTGCGGCGTCAATAAAATGCTTTGCCCTCCAGTGTATTCCAAGTTTGTCGGTATATTTTGCTACGCTTTTATATTTTGCCTTTGATAATGTAATAACATCAGGAT
>MHAC01000086.1:5381-14698 GCA_001804565.1 Ignavibacteria bacterium GWF2_33_9
GGTTCAACCTGTTCAGCCCGGGTGCGCTGAAGCATAAATTCGGCGATCATTATACGGTAGGGGGATATGTTATGTCGCCAGAGAAAATCCCGCTTGTTTAGTTTATGCCACACTAATAAATTTTCAATAAAAACGACCTGATTATCATTAATCAAAGATATAAAACTCCATATCTATTGATATGTTTCACAAGACCGCTTTGAATTTCATTAAATATTTCTTTTCTTAAAACACATATTTTTTCGCCAGGTAGTTCTGCGCTATTTTCAGATGTATGTAATAACCTATAATCAAAAATTAAAATGAATATTTTGCCAATCAAAAATAATTCCATATTAGATTTATATAAATAATCAGCTGTTTTAATAAATTTTTTAAATTCAGCAGGACATAAAATTCCTGTTAAAAAACGATTATATTTTTTTTTATCCTGAATATAATCGCAAATAGGGCTGATTTCACATTCAATTAATATTGTTTCGGTTATTACTTTTTGTTTATCTTCCGGTTTAACATTCAAAATATATTCTACTAAATTTTGTTTTTTTTTGGAGTCTTCAATTTTAAATATCAATCCAGGAATCACATTTTCAATAGAAGCAATATTCTCAATTAACAAAATTTTAGAATTTATTTTAGATTTTACTTCATTTGGTATTTCAGAAACATCAAAATTAATTGAGCAATCGGTTAAATCTTTTGAATTTAATATTAAATTTTCAAGATTATCAATAAACGTAGCATTAAATGTAAATAATGAATTTTTAATTATTTCGTTTTTATCTTTTTCATCAAGCGTTTTACCAGAATAGGCTTTTGCAAGATTATAAAAAACCGCTGAAATATTTTTGTTCCAGTTATCATCAAATGGATAAAATCCTGAGAATTGATTCACGATATTTCCAGCCGCATTATTAACAAGGTTTTCCCATATTATAAAAAGCTGAAACATTCCGGCTTTTTCTAATTCTTCTTTTAATTTTTTTTCAATTAAAGATATTACATCATCTTTTAAAATATATTTAAGTTGGGGAGTATTTATTTCAAATTTGTTTAAATTTTCTTTTAATGTTTGAGAAAGTAATTTCAAAACATCAAAATCACCAGCAATTTTAATATCATCCTGAATTGTTTTTATAAATTTTTCTTCATTAAAAGTATTTATATTTTGTTGGTTAAAATAATCCGCTTTATTAAGTGTTAATATGTATGCAGGCTTATTGGGTAATGTATTTAATTCAGTTATTAAATCAGGATAATTTTTCTCTTTCAAACTCCAAACTATTAAAAGGTACAAAGGATTGTTATTATTAACAAGTTTATTCAATAGCTGTTTCGCGAGACTTACTATAGTTTTTTCGTCAGTATTAGCAGTTAATTGAAGATCAAGAAATATTATTCTTATATTATCAATACAATCAGAAGGGTAGAAATCCTTGTCATTATTATAATAAATCACTGGAATTTTTTTTTTCGACAATAATTGTATTAGCGGTAGAGCCTGTTCTACATTATCATCTATTATAATTATTTTCCCTGAATCAGGTAATATCATATTAAATCACCTTCTAAAATTTAATGAAATAATCGCGCCATTTTTATATTCATCAGGAATATTTAAATCATTATATTCAGGGAAATCAAGCATACCGTTATGTCCGTTTATAATTTCACTTACTATATGCAGACCAAGTCCGATTCCATCGCCTTTATCAGAAATAAATGGTTTGACAATTTGTTCTACTGGTAATCTAAACCCGGGTCCATTATCTGCAATTATTAAAGAAATAAAGCCTTTTATATATTCTGTAACATCAAAATATATTTTTTTATCGTTCCGGTTAGTATAATTAAGCCAGTAAATTGAATTATCAATTAAATTCAACAATGAGCCGATAATTAATGATTTCGAACATTTTACTTTTTCATTTTTTATTAAAGCAGATTCACTTATTATAGATTCAATTTCATGTATATTTAATCTGTATTGAACATTAAAAATTGACTGTTTTATTAAACTTAATAAATCTTCATTTTTCATTTCACTCTTTCTAATAATCATAGTATAACCATCAATCAATTTGGATAGATGAACGACAAGATCAGTTATATGTTTAGAAGCATTTTCACCAAAAACTGCTTTTTCAAGTTCTAAAATTATTTTTTCAATTTCATGAATAACTATACTTAGATTTAATCCTGATGATGTATTTCTTAAATAAATAGATTTTAAATGTTCAAAATCATTTTCAATTTCTTTAAGATTTTTTATTATGTCTTTTTTTAAATCATCATCTTTAATTTCATTTTCAACTTTCTCAATTATTTTTTTAATTTTAGGTATAACTGGTTCAGAAGTTGATTTACCTGTATATAAGGTATGTAATTTTTCCTTGTCTATCTGGCGTTGTGTTTCTACTTTATCAATAGCAAATAAAATTGCGGCTTTAAATATCCCGTACGCTTCATTATCTACAAATCCTTCTCTATTAGCTTTTTCAATTAAATCTGCACTTTCTTGCCTGTTTAAATGAATAGCCCCAATTACAATATTGTTGCTGATTCTTTTAGCAGGAATATTAACTCTGCGAATATCAAGATTAAGCCAGTCATTTTCAGGCTCACCATAATCATAAACTCTAATGCCATCACGATAGATTCTTATTCCGCAATTATTATTTAAATAGTCTTTAAATCCTTTTTTATCTTCTAAACCGCTATAAGCAAGCAAGGTTGGATCTCTATCAAAAATATACAATTGCATATTTACTTTTCCGATTTTGTATTTCGAAATATCAATATCTTCCATTTTTCGTGTTTCTTTATCTTTATATTTCATTTCAATATTTTCCTGGTTATTATAATCTCGACTATTAATCTTATTTAGAATTGGCCAGGGGACGAATTTATATTCAAATTTTTCAATATTATTATTAATAATATCAATATCAACTTTATATAAAGAATATTCTTTAATTTTATCAAAGGATAATAATCCTTTTAACCAATCAGGATTTTCAAATTTAAAATAAACATTAAAAGAATCGTCCGTATTAAAAGGAGAATTTAATGAATTTAATGAACGGAATATTTCACGAATTTGCCCTCTGGTCCAAAAGTTTTTTAAATCTAATATCCTTAATAATGTTCCATTTGTCTTTTTTTCTTTAAAAAATTCGGGGGTAGAATTAATTTTTGGCTCAATTTTAACTTCATTAAGATATGTAACATTTTGAAATAGCTGCCAATCAATATGCAAACTTAATTCTTCAGAATTTTTTTGTTTGCTTAATATCCTAACTTCGTTTCCAAGTTTATGTAAAGCAAAACGTCCGATCCCTTTTTCTCCAAGAGGAATTCTTTTAAAAATAGGATGAGAGCCATATTCTTTATATTCATTAATAATTTTTTCTTTAAAATCACTCCCTATTTCAAGCCAGACATCTCTAATAATATTTTCATCCATACCAATTCCATTATCTTCAATGATTATTTCACTTCCAGGTTGACGAAATTTTATAAAATAAAAAATATCAAATATCTTATCTTTAGTTTTTGAATCTATATTTTCAACAAGTTTATACATATTTCCAGATTTATTATAATATTTGTTAATTATATCAATATCTTTTTGTTGAAGTTTTTTGTTTTTAACTTCAAGAGTTAATTTGTTTATTATGTCAGTGAATATGTTTTGACCGATTATTAAAGGCACATACACATTTTTAAATGTTATTGTACATTTTGTAGCTCCGGCATCGTATGAATTTTTTACCAGTTCCATTAAAGCGATACTTTCATTTTTTATTAATTGCTCACCAATTTGAAAAAGTAATCTTGCTCTTGTTTCAAAATTATTTCTTTTATTCATAAACTTAATATTACTTCCTTTATTTTCTTTGCAATTTCATTAGCCATAAGCGGCGGCACTGCATTGCCTATTTGTTTAAATATAGATGTTCTTGAGCCTTCAAAATAATAATCATCGGGAAAAGATTGGATTCTTGCAGCTTCACGAACAGAAATTGAACGTAATTGATTAATGTCAGGATGAATATAATAATGTCCATCTTTGGCAATATGCGATACGAGCGTATGTGATTTTTCTCTACTGTCAACAACTTTAAATCTATCCAGGAATGAATCATGATTTTTTTGAGTTTTTAATTGTTCTGGAATATCCGTATATTTTAATCTTCTATGATTATTATGCCATTCGGAAATTGCTATTTTATATATTTGAAGATCATTTTCGTTATGAGAACGGGTAATATGCTGGGTAATAAATGGAAAACCATTGCGGATACCGGTTGAATTTAGATATTTATTTGTTCTGGTTTTATATTTTCCTGATAAAATGCTTTTTCCGGCTGTAAGTTCAGGCAAATCGTCCAGGATATCTTTCACACTGAAAGCCATATTTTGTTTTTCAAAAACAGGATATTCAATTTTTTCAGTTTTATTCCAGCCAATAATAATTAACCTTTTACGATTCTGTAAAACTCCGAAGTCAGAAGCATTAAGAATTTTTGCTTTAGCGGTATATCCGGCTTTTTCAAAAGATTCTAATAAATCATTATAATATAATCCATTATTTGCAGTTAATATTCCAGGCACATTTTCAAATACGAACATTTTAGGTTTATAGTATAATAAAAATTGAATGTATAACTTATACAGATGATTGCGGTTGTCTTCAACAAGATTTAATCTTGAACGGGCTGCCAGCGAATATGTCTGGCAGGGAGGACCGCCAACTATTAAATCACACTTTTTTTTATTTTTTGAAGATATTAGTTGTTTATCAATTCTGGAAAATATATCAGATAACTTTTTTTCTGATATTTCACAGTTTAAAATTGAATCGGATATTTTTTCTGGTAATTGCTTATATATTTTTTCTCTATCAATTTTTCCCGTAATATAATCATAATAAATATCCAGTTTATTATTGTTTTTTAAATAATAATAAGCGCATCTGGTTTTTAATGTATTACAGGCGTCGCTATCTAATTCTAAATGCGCAATAGGTGTAAATCCGTTTTTTAAAAAACCTTCGGATAATCCTCCGGCTCCAGCAAATAAATCAATGTAATTCATAAGCTTAATTTAATTTACCTTTTTTTATTACTAATCATCATATCATAATTTTTTGTTTTTTTCAAGAAAATAATATCTGTTCATTTTGAAATTTAAATTATATCATAAAATTATCAAAAAAAAATTTACACATTTTAAATTGCAGAGATATACTAATTATTCAATTCTTTAAACTTTACCTGTCCGTTCATCAACATCGGAAGCAGCCAGTCGCGTAGTTCGGAAAGGGTTTGGTTTTCAGCAAGCGCTGATTGCTTTTTAATTTGAATCTTTTCCATTATATCATAAAACTGATTTACAATAGTATCATCTGGAGCTACTGTATAATATGAAGAAATAAAAGAATCTAATAATAAATTTTTTATACCTGTTGTCTTTCCTTCATAACTAAAGAAAATACCGCTATCATATAAACTATTCCAATAGTAAGCAAAATTGTAAAGTAATTTTTTATTTTTTAATGATAAGGGTTTGCAAAAATTGGAACAAATCAAAGGATTTTCAAATCTTTTAATGGTGGCTTCTGTTATGTAGGCTAATCGTCCGGTAGATTGGGTAGGACTGCCTCCTGAAATTTCAATTATTAAATCGTGTGAATTAAGAATCTTAAAAGAATTTTTTTCAAGAATATATCTTACTGGTGGATAAAGTTCTCCTTTACCATTTAAACCGTTTATATCTGTGCCTCGAATACAAATTACTTTTTTAGTAAAATTACCTTCAGGAGTTTCTTTGCCCCAATCTCCATTTTTATCATTATCATTATTAATCCATTCTGACATTTTCACGACTTTCCAGTTTGCTGGAATTTCGCGTTTTATTTCCTTGTTCCAAACCATTTTACCGCCGCTGGATTTGTAGGGTTTGCCATTTTTATCTGGAAAATCAAACTGCACAAACCAATAATCGTATATAGTTTTTGCCATTGCTTCAAATTCTGCATTGATCTTATTATTAAGTTCAATTTTTGAATCTAATGCTGAGAGAACAGTGGCAATTTTTTTTTGACCATTTAAATCTTGCAATAATACAATTTCAAAATTTTTAATATCTTCTGAATTTAAATTTTTCCTTACACCTGATGATAAATTTCGTAATTGTTTATATTTATTTCTAATATAATAATAGATATATTCATAATTAGCTTTTTTATCATCAATTACTATATTACAACACGCTTGATTTGTAGTCATTTCCTTTTTTAAGATTGCAATATTCCCTCTTGTTTTACCTTCACCATACATAGCGATTGATAGTGTATTTATTGGATATATTTTTATTGAAGTTTCTTCTAAAGCAGAGTGAGTTATTTTTTCAGTTGTTTCATAGATTTTGTGCTCGTCTAATTGTTCTGTTTTTAACCAAAGAATAGTTCCGTTTTCCCAGTATTTTTTTATATCCCTTCTTGGGGTTATTCCACTTCCAATATATGATGATAAATTTATTAATTTTTCTTTCTTAACCATTCATCCACGCGTCCGATTGTTTTTTTATTCCTTTATAAAAATTTACTTTACTTATTTTATTTTTCTTAATAATGCGATGTTTTCAAATCCGAATTCTCAATAAACTTTCCGCATTCAAAAAAATTTCTATTTTTCTTCATATACAAGCCAATCAATCTGTTTTTTTATTTCTTTTTCCAATTTTTTCGATTCATCAAAAAATGAATTCAGGTTTGATTTATAAGCATTGATTTTTTTTTCAAATTCTTCAGCAGTTATATCTGTATATTCAATTTTAACATCAAAATATTGACCTGCGCTTAAAGAATAATTTTTTTCTTTAATCTGTTCATACGAAACCACGACCGTAAAATTTTCTACAGTTTTATGTTCTTTAAAAGTATTAATAATTAAATTTTCTTCATCTGCGGAAAGAACGGTTTTCTGATTTTTACCGTCTTTAATTGTGGTTCCGAGTTTTGAAGCATCCATCAAAACAATATTGCCTTTAGTATTAGCTTTGTCTAAAAATAAAACTGAAACATTGGTTCCGGTAGTTGCAAAAATATTACTCGGCATTGATACTACGCCGCGGAGCATTTTATCTTCTATCAATTTTTCCCGTATTTTTTTTTCAATACCGCTTTGTGCAGTAATAAAACCTGTTGGAACAACAATAGCGGCTTTACCTTTTTTTTCAGAAAGAGAAAACATAATATGTTGTATAAATAGTAAGTAGATAGCCATTTTGTCTTTATCTTTATTTGGGATTTTGGGAATACCTGCAAAAAAACGGTTGTGATTTTGCTTTGTATCAAGATCATTTCTATAATCGCTAAAATCCAATTTAAAAGGTGGATTAGAAACAATATAATCAAATTTCATTAATTTATCGTCTGTTTTGTGGTATGGTGTAAGTAATGTATTGCCCTGAATAATATTTTGAATGGAATGTACAAGATTATTTAAAATCAAGTTTAACCTGAGCATACTTGATGACTTTTGTGAAATATCCTGCGAGTATATAGTGCATCGGTCTTCACCGATACTATGAGCAAGATTCATAAGCAAAGTTCCAGAACCTGCTGAAGGATCATAGCAGGTAACATTACTAACCGGCTTATCTACCAGAATTGACGCCATTATTTTAGCAACTGCGTGCGGAGTGTAATATTCAGCATATTTTCCGCCGCCGTCTTTATTGTAATCCTTAATCAGGTATTCAAAAATAGTCGAAAAAAAATCAAATTTTTGATGAAAGATTTTTTCAAAACTGAAATTAACCAGCTGGTTTATAATTGCCCGGCAGAAATTATCCCGTATAGAACTATCGGTTATGTAATTGCTTAACTCATCGAACAGTTTTATTTTGGCTCCAGTCCCTGTCTTTACAGAAAAAATATCGTTATTAAAAATAGAAATATCTCGTAAAGTATCATCAAAGAATTTTGCAAATTCTTCTTTGTTTTGCTTGTTGTGCAGATTAGATAAAAAATGTTCTCGTTTAAGTTTTGCGCTGTCAGGACTTAATCGCAAGAGTAGCATCTCATATTGCTTATCAGTATATTTAGCAATTTCCTGTTCCCAATTTTCAGATTTTTTCAATACAGGATCCAATTGTTTCAGTTCATATCCAAGTTTATCATTCATAAATTTATAAAGAAAAACCTGAGTGATGATTTTAAATTCATTGCCATCGTTTCCTAAACCATACGAGGCGCAGACACCTTTTAAATTATCAATCAGTTCTTTTGTTTTATCAGTAAAATCCTGGGTTATCATTCGTTTGCTCCCTGATATTCGTTCATATATTCTTTAGATAAACAGGCATTTATATACTTTGCTGATTCTGTGTCCAGTTCTATTTTCTTTTTGATAAAACTCCCGATGACAATTTGTATTAACATCTGGTAAAAATAGCTTTCGTTTTCAAGAAGTCTTGTATTTATCAATATTTTTTCATCAGCCTGTGTTTTAATGTCTAATAATGTTTCGCAAATTTCGCTTTCTTTTTTAGATATGTTTCCTTTTTCAAGAATTCTTTTATGTATTCTTGCATACTTTGAATCATTTTCATATTTTGCTTTCAGTAAATTATTCTTACGGTTAAGTTCTGCAACCTTATCAAATATTTGCTGCAAAGAACCAATATTTAGTTTCATTTCTTCTTGCGTTATTTCATCAAGATTTTTTTTGTTAAAAAGCCGTTTAAGCTCATCGTATAATGAAACAAATTCAGAATCTTTTTTATCAAAATTACCGCCTAATGCTTCCCGTGTTTTTCGCAGTATATCTTTAAGTTGATCTGCAATTATTATTTCATCTTCAGAAATTTTTCTAAACATAAACAGTATATTTTCAAGCGCAACATTAAGCAGATTAGTTGTATCAACGCTATTTGCAATTTTTTCTTTTAGATTCAATAATTCTAAATGTCTGATGGTTTCATTGTATAGTTTATTAAATTTTTTAAAATCCATTTTGTCTAATAAATCAAAATGTCCATACATCCGGATAATATTATAAAGATTTCGGGCATTCTCTAAAGCTTTTTTTATTTCCAGTATCTTTTTTCTATCTTCTATCTGACTTATTTGCTGTGAGAAAAGTTCGGCATTATTCAAATCATAATGAAAAAGTTTTTCTTTAATATCTCTGATTTCATCTTCAATTTCTTCTTTTGATTTAAAAAGATTGGAATAGTTTTGCATTTCGTTTCCAAGTTCTGCCTGTAACTCTTCGAAGTATGCCTTATTAGTCACATCAAATTCT
>MHAC01000087.1:0-8426 GCA_001804565.1 Ignavibacteria bacterium GWF2_33_9
ATCGAAATAAAAATTAATGAAAGAAATGGAGATAAATAAACTAATTGTGCAACTTTTTCTGTACGTTTTGTCAAACTCAAAGCACTAAGCCACAAAATAAAAGTAAATCCCATCTCGAATGCACCAATATAGAGTGTTCCTAAAATAACTTCACTTCGAATTGTTAGCTGAATATTTAATATAAAAACAAGAACGAATGAAAAGAGTGTCCCGAAAAAAAATCCGGAAGTTAATTTCAATATTGAATTACGTGAATCTTTAACATTAAAAATCCAGAACAAAGCCCATATAAGTGAACTTCCCAGTGCAAGGAAAAATCCCATAGTTGATCTAAATTCGAATGACTGGAAATTTCCTTTGGTGGCAATGATTATTATTCCGAAAAATGAAATAAATAATGCAAGATAACCTAAAATTCCTATTTTTCTATGGAAAATAACTGAGCTTAGAAGAGTTAAAACAAGAGGCCAAGAATAATTGAGTATCATAGCTTCGTGAGCCAGCAGCAAATTATAAGCATTGAATAAGACTAAATAATAGAAAAAAGGATTTAGCAAGCCTAATACAATTGAATTTCGCCATTCTTTCTTTGTTTGTCTGAAGAAACTCTTGGTTTGATTCTTAAATATTAGAACAATGAATAAAATGATGAATGAGAATAAAGAAGAGTAAGCAAGTAAGATAAAAGCATTTGTGTAATCAAGAGTTATTTTAAATGCAGTTGCAACCGTTGACCAAAAAAGGATAGACAAAATGGCATAAAATAGTGCCTTATTATCATTTGAGTGTAATTTTGACATTTAAACCGGTCTATATTTAACAGATAATGCTAATTCCTTTGACAATTGTTTAGCCAAGAATTTTCTTTCATATTTTACTACAAGAGCTTCATCTGGTACAGGCAATTCATTTTTCTTCCATAAATCATAATATTGATAAATCGCATTTTTCAACTCAATTATATCTTTGTAACCAACAATGATTGACGCATTAGCGGATTCAGCAATTCGAGTTAGTTCACTTTCAGGTGAGCTCATAATGATGGGTTTTCTCGCACCAAGGTATTCATAAAAGCGGCTTGGTGTGACAATGGACTGTGGTATCATCATCCATAGAACATCAGATTCCAGTAAATTCCTCACAGATTCAGAATGAGGAAGATAATCTGTTGTATTGATTACATCGTCCAATTCCAATTTTTTGATTAGCTTCTGGAAGGACTTTTGTAAAATTCCGATAAATCGTATATCAAATTCTTGTTTAATATTTGGTTTCTCATCAAATAGGATTGCCAAAGCCTGGAAGAAATACCTAGGTGTCAAATCTGCTGAAAAAACACCTGAATGGGAAATTACAAATTTCGAGGATTTTTTCACTGAATTTTTTACTGAATCAAAATCTGCCTGATCATATCCGTGTGGGATGATTGCAACATCGTTATTGCTTAGAAATCTATATCTGTTCAGTAACTTACTCTTCATATCACGGGTAATGACTATCGCTGTTCTTGAAGATTTTAAGATATTCTTTTCCAGTTTGAAAGCATAGTTTTTATGGAAAAATGTTGCATAAAAATAGTATGGATTGTCTACCCATAGATCTCGGTAATCACAAATGTATGGAATATCGTACTTTTTAGATAATTTCTGTGCAACCATAAAATCAGTGAATGGAGGCGCTGTTGAAAGAATTACGTCAATTTTATTTTCAGCGATAATTTCATCTGCTTTTTTTAATGCATTTTTCATCCAAAATCTTCTGGAATCAGGCTGCAGAAATGTTTGAAGTAATTTTGACTGAAATTTCTGTCTGAACTTAGATGGATACGAAATTTGCTTTTTATCAGATTTTTTCAGATGTTTAGTGATATCTTCTTCTGTACGGAAAATTTTTATATTATTTGAATTCAATTCATTTACCATTTCTTCATCAAATGCATAATAAGCAGCAGAATTGGAAGTGAGTACAAATGGATTCCATCCGAAATCAGGTAAATACTTCACAAATTTTGCTATTCTTTGCACACCACTCAAACCCATTGGTGGAAAATAATATGCAATTATTAATACATTGTATGAATCCATGGAAAATTACTTTTTGAATTTTGCTTAAATTCAAAATTATGAAATATTCAATTATCTTTTTATTAATTACAAAATATATATTCAAGTTTTGTAAAAATTTTGAATAAACAATTTGCAAATTGAAACTGTGTTTTTTCTGAATTCAAATTAATTTTTATTCATAAAAATAAAATTTCGGATATTTTTTTGTAATTTTAAGTGTTTTTAAATTATAAGTTTATGAATTGGTAAAAAAAATGGTTAAAATTAATTCAGTTGATAATATTATTACAAATTATTTCGATTTATTGCCTTTCAAGGTAATGATTTTAGATAAAAATCAGAATGTAGTTGCAGCAAATAAGAACTTCAATAGGACTTATGGAGATTGGATAAATAAGAAATGTTATGAAGTTTGCAAAGATTCCAAAATTCCATGTCTGAGATGCCAAGTACAAAAAGTATTGCAAACCGGAACAATTGAAGTTGTTCAGGATTCAAGTTTGGATGTTAATGGCAAATTAAATTTCGACATTGTGATTTTTTCACCTATTAAAAATACTGAAGGTAAAATTGAGTTCGTTCAGGAGATTTCAATTCCACAAAGAGAAGTGTATCACTGGGAAAATGATTTTAATATATTGTTCGAAAATACCCCAAATTTCATAACATTTGTGGATAGAGATTTGAACATTTTGCGATCAAATAAAAGGATGACAAACACTTTTGGGAATTTGCGAGGGAAAAAATGTTTCGAAGTATTCAAAAAAAGGAAGCAAATCTGCAATCATTGTCCTACTCTGGAAACATTTCAAGATGGTCTTGTTCACTCTTCTGCCCAAGTCGGCATAACTTCTACCGGTGAGAAAACTCATTACATAATGACTTCTGCGCCAGCCAATTATGATGCAGATGGCAATGTTACCAAGGTAATGGAAATTGGAATTGATATTACTGAATTAAACAAACTTCAGGAACAACTGAATTTTATCCATGATTTTTATGGTAATTTAATTGAGAATTCTTCTGAAGGAATTATTGCAGTAGACAGAAAAGGTAAATTGCAGATATTTAATCCTGCTGCAGAAAAAATATTCAGCTGGACGTCACGTAGAAAGCCAGGTTATGCACAGGTACGAAAAATGTTACAGCCGTTCTTTGCCGATTTTGCTGAAAATGAGAGTACAATTGAGTATATTCGCACTAATGTCAAAAATATTAATGATGAGGATATACCTGTTCAATTAAAGATTTTTGATATTAAGACAAAATCTGATATAATGGGCCGTGTAGCGATTATGACAGATTTACGTCCGATTATAGAAGTAGAAGAAAATCGACAAAGAGCAAAAGAATTAGCTTTTCGTGAAAAGTTTGCTTCAATCGGTAAGGACACTCAAAACATATTAAAATCCATAAAAGATTTTATGGGTGATTTGAATGAAATGATGTCGAAAGATAAAGATTATAAACTGCAGAGACATTGGAATGAATTCTACGATAAATCAAGCGAATATCTTCAAATAATGAATCTTTTCATTAAATATGCTCAAGGATATAACCCTAAGGTACAACTGATTGATTTGAATCAATTGGTAGAAGATGAATTCAGGAAATACAAAATTACATTTTCACATTCTGAACTGAAGATGGATATCAATTTGTCTCAGGAAACACCGGTTATTTCAGCAGATATTCAGACTTTGAAAGAAGCAATTTACGTAGTGATGCTTCATTACATGACGTATATTCAGGAAAACTGTGCCCAGATTATGTTTAGGACATTTTTCAATAACGAAAAAATATATTTCGAAATTGAAGTTAAGTGTAAAAAAATATCAGTACCGGATTTCAGTGAAGGATTGAGTTTAAATATTATCTCAATGATTAGCGATTTGAATGAAATTGAAATTAAGACAATGCAAACAAATGTAGATAATTCTTTAAAAATTTCTCTTATTTTTAATTAACCGATTGATTCAGTAATCCTTTTCCTTCTTTATGAATTAGATTATTGTCAAGTAAATGATTTTTTGCAGCATCTAAAAGACCATTGATAAAGTATGAACTTTTTTCAGTTGAATACTGCTTGGATAGTTCAATAGCTTCATTTATGGATACTTTAACAGGAATTTCATGGAAATCCATTAATTCAGTTAGTGCAATTGTAATAATAATTTTATCGATTGTTGCAATTCTTGAAATTTCCCAGTTTTGAGAAAATTTTTCTATTAATTCATTGATTTTTGCTTTATTGTTAATTGAGTGATTCATTAGCCGAATGCCGAATTCTTTTTCGTCATCGGTCCATTCAATTGGTAAGTCCGCTTCCATTTCGATGATTTCTTCTTGTTTGAGTATGCGGTTCTCTGTTTTTTCAAAGTTCTCGTCAAATCTGAATATTCTGAAAAAAATATGATTGAAAAGGTCATTAAGTGAAGTATCAGAATTTTCCAAAGTAAATAAAATCTGTAAAACTTTTTCCCTTACTAATCTTCTGTTACCTTTAATCTTACGCTTTTTACTTAAAGGGAAATTGTCCTGTAAAGTATTTTTTTCCATATTCAAAGAACCTTTTGAATGAGATTTGTTATGAATTTTAACTTTTTTAAAAATTAATCTTACAAAATTAAGGTAAATTACTCTTTTAACAAGCAAATTAGATTAATAATTCTTGATTTTCGAGAAATTTAATTTTTGTGATAATTTAATAAAAATTATTGATATTAATGATCCTAAAATTGCTCCTGCAATAATATCTACAGGAAAATGTACTCCTACAAAAACTCTTGATAATGCCACAAGTGATGCTAAAGAAAAAAATATCCATGAATTTTTTCTAAAAAAGTATGAGAGAATTACTGCCATGGCAAAGTTATTAGCAGCATGCAAAGACGGAAAAGATTTTCCGGGTCCACATTTCACAAGTAAATGCAGATTTTCTAAAGAGCGGCACGGCCTTAATCTTCCTACAAGATGTTTGATCTCATCGCCAATTAAATTTGTTAATCCAACAGAAAGGATTAATAAAATTGAGATAATCAATCCATTCTTTTTATATTTTATTATTAAAAATAAAATTAAAAATATATAAATCGGGTTCCAATTCTTTTGGCTTGTTACAATAGGCATTAGCCAATCGAAAAAGGAATTTGAAAGGAAAGAATTTATAAAATAAAATAAAGATTTATCGAGAGTTAATATGAATTCCATTAATTTTGAATTTTAAATTATATGCAAATTTAAAAAGATATAAACGAATTATAAGAATTAAAAAATAGATTTCCGGGGTTAAAATGCAAATTAATAATTTAGAAAAATTTTTGCAAGAAATTGAACTTTTTTCAGATTTAAGTTCAGATGAAATTGCAATTTTGAAGGAAGGATATGTAATTGTAAATTACAAAGTAAATGATGTTCTGTATAAAGAAAATGAGGCACGTAAATTTTTCTTTGTAATATATCAGGGACAGGTGATATTACAAAAAAGCAATAGTTTTGGCGAAGAAAGACAGTTAACAATATTTTCTGAAAAAGATTTTCTGGCTGAAGGTTCACTATTAGATGATTATCCGCATTCAACAACGGCAGTTGCATTTAATGATGCAATAATATTAAAATTTGACATAAATAAGCTAAAAACAATATTCGATTCAAATCCTGCTATTTACGTAAAGATTCTTTCGAATACTGCCAGGGTTATGTCCCGCAGGATGCGACATTCAACTAATCAGGTCGTAAATGCTGCTGAGCAGTATCTCTCCGGAAAAACAAGACAAGAGCATGATTTACTGGGGTATCGTGATGTCCCTCATGAAGCATTATACGGAATTCAAACTCTGCGTGGATTGGAAAATTTCGAGATTACAAGAGTAGCAATAAATCATTATCCAAATTTGATTATAGCTTTGGCACAAGTGAAACTAGCCGCAATCAAAGCAAATTATGATTTGGGACTAATTGAACCAAAGGTGTTTACGGCTGTTTGCACTGCTTGCGAAGAGATTATCAATGGTAAATTGCATACTCACTTTGTTGTTGATATGGTGCAAGGTGGAGCAGGAACTTCCACAAATATGAATGCAAACGAAGTCATTGCAAACAGAGCGTTGGAGATTATGGGATTCAATAGGGGTGAATACGAACATTGTCATCCGAATAATCACATTAATCTTTCTCAGTCAACAAATGATGTGTATCCATCTGCATTGAAAATTGCATTGATATATAACAGTAAGAAATTGATTGAAGTGCTGAAAGAGTTAATAGCATCATTTAGAAATAAGGCAAATGAATTTGTAAATGTCATCAAAATGGGTAGAACTCAATTGCAGGATGCAGTTCCGATGACTTTGGGACAGGAATTTGAGGCATACGCAGTAACCTTAGAAGAAGAAATTCTCCGAATCGATGAGAATGCCCGTTTATTCCTTGAACTTAATATGGGCGGAACCGCTATTGGAACCGGAATTAACGCAGATCCAAAGTACAAAGAACACGTAATGAAATATCTTTGGGAAATCACTGGTTTATCTGTAAGGCTTGCCTCAAACTTAGTAGAAGCGACAATGGATACAGGTGCTTTTATTATGTTCTCATCTGCTATAAAAAGATTAGCAGTTAAACTTTCGAAAATCAGTAATGATTTGAGACTTCTCAGCTCAGGACCTAGAGCAGGTCTTTCTGAAATTTTTCTTCCTCCTATGCAGCCCGGTTCATCAATTATGCCCGGTAAAGTAAATCCTGTTATTCCTGAAGTAGTGAATCAGATTGCTTTCAAAGTAATCGGAAATGATTTAACTGTAACATTGGCTGCTGAAGCTGGTCAATTGCAATTGAACGTGATGGAGCCTATTATCGCACAAGCAATTTTTGAATCTATGACAATGCTCGAAAATGGGATGAAAACCTTAAAACTGCGTGCGATAGACGGACTCAAAGCAAACGAAAAGAAATGCAGAGAACTTGTTGAAAATAGTATCGGTTTAGTCACTGCCTTGAATCCTTATCTTGGTTATGAACGTTCTACTGAAATTGCAAAAGAAGCTCTTGAATTTGACCGTTCTGTATATGAATTAGTCCTTGAAAAGGGCTATATGACCAAGGATGAACTTGATAATGTATTAGACCCGGTGAATATGATACACCATACAAACATGAATAAGAAGTAACTTTGAAATAATTTACATAAACTAAGCCCCGGATATAATCCAGGGCTTTTTTTTAATTTATTTAAAAATAATAAAATGGTTTTGTCTTGGTTTTCTTGGAGATATTCATTTTTTTATTAACATTTTAATTATAATTATAAATAAATTTATAGTTTTGTAAATACTAAATATTAATTAGAGGTGTGCAATGAAGAAAAACTATACAATATCCTCGCAATTATCCTTTTTTCGTATAGTGATTTTTTTTCTTGTAAACAATGCATTATTTGCAGCTGGAATAATTATCCCCACTGATACCAGTCAAACCGACTTCTTGAATGCTTATAAATATGTACTAAATAAATCATCAGTGGACTATCGTTTAACTGGTCAATCTTATGATAGTACTTTATTCCCATTATTTGGAGAGGATGGAATTTATTGGGCAATACAAGGTCCGAATAGAGGTAAATTCATTTCTCCTGAGTCTATACCAGGAAATTATTCAAGTGTTTCAAAAACCGATTATGATACTTATGATTGGCAGAGTGCAAATCATTATTCATTGCAATTCAAACCCAATGCACAAAGGATAGCAATATTTCAGAGCAAATTATTATTCAATAATAAATCAGTTTCATGGCAGGCTATATATTTCAAAAATCTATTCGACTCTTATTTATTACCAGGGAATTATTTTACAGTAGATGAAGATTATTTATTAAATAATAACATTTCTTCCAATTGTCAACTACTCATTATTCCTTCTTTTACATTAAATGGGGAAGATGAGAAATATTTTATTGATAGCTTAGTAAAATTAGTTCCTAATTTAAAGCAGAGGATCGAAGAATTTTTGGGTAGGGGAGGAACAATTTACGCAGAAGGCAATGCTTGTTATTTAATTGAGAAACTTAATTACCTTAGTGAAGGAACTATAAATTTTGAAAATAAAATTTTTAGTGATTCAACAAATTTACTAAAAGTTGCCTTTATTGATAAAAGCAATCCTGTTTCATTCACGGAACTTTCTTCAGGAGATAATTTGTATGCAATTTCTGTTCCTGAAGTGAATTTGAGTCAGGGAGACATTATTGCCACTTTGAAAGGTAAGAATAATCCTGTTGTCTTTGTATTAAAAGGCGAAATAGCTTCAGGAGGAAGAATTATTTGTAATACGGGATTACCTACAACTGGTGGTATCAATAATTTG
>MHAC01000087.1:8458-48461 GCA_001804565.1 Ignavibacteria bacterium GWF2_33_9
ATCTTGGACTATTAATTCAATTTTTTATGCATTTTGCTCTAAACTCGACTATACGAGATCTGTATATAACATTATTCCGCAAGGGATTACTGCTGGAGTGAATGCCGTTGCTCATGACAGAATAGATACTTTTGAAGTTCGCATCAAATTAAGGAATTTATCAGATGAAACGATAAACAAATTTGACCTTTTGGAATATATGAGAACAGTTCTCATAGATAACAAATATAAAGCTTACTTTAAAATAGCTGATATTGAGCCAAAGGGATTAAATTATACAAAAACTGAGACCTCATTGAAGTTTTCTGATATTGAAATAGCTCCTCATTCCGAATTAATAATTACGTACAAATTAATAACTCCTGACCCTGATGACCCGATTCACGAAAAAATTAACACTCTAATTTCATGGGCTAATTATATTTATGCATCTTATGGTTACATAAATATTACTGATGATGAGGGAATTCATCGATATTGGAAATACAGAAATTACATTGATATGATGTTTGCCGCACGCATTGTTGCTGATACTGATTTAAATTGGAAAAACTTCCTGGGATTATATTATCAGCCATTTAAAGTTTTCATGATAATGGAAAATAAAGAAAAAACATCTGCAGAAAATACAATTTATACACAATACGTACCAAAGGATGTACCTTTTTATTGGACTGATAATACAATTAATATTCCAATACTAAAAACACCCGGTGGTAAGTTTGTAGATGTTCTTAGAGGAAGCAATGATCAGAATAATCCTGAATATGATCTTGATAGCGATGGTCAGCCTGATGCTTGGCTTGATACATCATCAATTTATCCGAAAAATTACACTCTTGAAGAAACCGAAGTGTATTGGTTAAATCCGTGGGAACATTTTCGTTCAGGAGATACAACAATGTATGAGGATATTGATCATGATGGAAAAAGAGCAATTGATTTGAATGGTGATGGAATTGTAGATATTGATGAACCTGGAGACAAGATTCGAGCATGGAAAATAACTTGGAATATTGGTAGAGTAAATGGTTATGAATATTTCGATCCCTATTGCTATTTTGAAATTTGGGTTGACCCGCCTGACCTTGTAAAAATGGCAGCAGGTGTTGGATATACAAACGGAACTTTAACAAATGAGGTGAATGGTAAATATTACCCAAATTCACCTGACATTGACAATCCAAATCTTGCAGATTCCTCTTGGACACATTGGATGGAAAGAGATAAAAGCGGTAACATAATTTGGAAGCAGATGATTTGGCAACGAGTTAATAATTATGAAGGTTATTCGTATGTGGATACTGTAAGTTACAAATTAAAATCGACGGATAAACTTGCCGGAACTGTGCCACTACCTCACAATGAGTACATTGCAGTATTATCATTAGGTGGTGAAGAAATTGATATGACTCACCCCACACCTGTAAAATCTTTATATTCAAATATTAACTATAAAACTATTTTTAATGAAGATAAGGTAACACCTATTAGAACAACATATACTTATTATGCTCCATTGCCAAATCCTTTACAATTTGAATATCTTACTAATAGTTACACAATTCAAGATGATTTAGGAAATACTCAAAAATATTTACCAAAGTTTGGTAAAGTAAATTTAAAATTTGATGTTGATGCATCTACAGAATATTCATATTATTGGATAAGAAATGCTGGTCATGATGTTGATTATAATGACCTATCAGAAAAAAATGAAGGGGAAGAAGCACTTGGTGACGGAGTATTCGGTTACTTTATTTATGATATACCAAAAGGTATGGGTGGCTATAAAATAACATTACCAAAGAAATCTGATGGCAATTATGATCTTGAGAAAATTCTTCAAGTTGACGGAAAACCATTTACTAAATGGCTGGATAATCCTAATACTAAAAATGAAGTTGAAATTTGGGAAGATCAATTCCAATATCACGTATATATACCTCAATTGTTAATTCCACCTGCACTCGACGACAATAATTTTGATGGAATTGATGATTGGATCGATGATAGGGGAGATAGATTCCAGTCTTCTACGGGATTCTTACATGATGGATTTATGCTGGGAAATGGTGAAGAATACAAGGATTATCCTGAAGTACCGTTTAAAGATGACATATACGGAATGGTAAAATCGGGATGGTTTAAAGGAGCTGACAGTACTTATGGTGATGATTTCTTTGAAAAACTTGGTAAAACTCATTTAACTATAAATGCTATATATGAAGGACAAGGCAAAGAAGGACCGATAGACATTAGTAAAGGTGGTTGGCTTGTTGTGGAAGAAATCTTCGGTGGTTCTCCATGGGTAATTTTCTCTCATACTTTATCAGGTTATGCTGAAGGAGTTGATTATAAATTATATTCAAGTACTGTTCCATCAATGGTTAAATATGGTATTGATACGACTTATGTGAAACACACAATAGTAGATGCCTCTGAGCCGCATAAATTTGATGTGAATTTTGATCCTTATCATGTATCTTATGGTTATGGAGTCGCAACTATAACGACAACTGCAGGAGGAAAAGATCCTTGTAATCTGACATCACCTGTTTTAAAGATGTCAGCTATTTTAGATCCAAAATATCAGAAACAAAAATTAACCCTAATACCAGCTGCTGATAACGAAAATCCTGAATTGAAGGATTATCCCCGAGATGTAGAGGGTACTTTCCTTGAAGTTATAGTAGAAGTCACGAATGGTTCTGAAGATAATTGGATAAATACTGTAGTTACTCCAAAAATTCCGGATAATCTGAAAAACACTACAGTAGAAATGAGTTACGTTGCTTGTCCGAGACCACTCGTTCCTGCCTCAGTAGATCCAGCCACCGGAAAAATCATTCAAGGTGGAGATGATTTAGGTACATTCAAAGCAGGGTGGAGATTTAATCAACCTGAAGGCGAAGTTCTGTTAAATATGGGCAACAAATTACCATTAATGCAACCTACTCGAAGAGGATATTTTGTATTTCTCTTAAAAATTGATGAAACATTGGATAAAGGTGTTTACAATATTGGATTTGATTTTATGACTAATAGTGTAAATTACAAAAATATATCAAATGGCACTTTAACTTATGAGGTTCCTCCTGCTATGTTTGCAATTGCTCCAAGGAATTCTTCGGGAACTATTTTAGATTATCAAAAACTAATCATTGGTAAAAGTAGTTTGAATGATATTCATTTATTTGCAACTGATAATTTCAAACCAACAGGAAATGCGAAATGGTCATATAATAATATTAGTGATTTACACTTCGATACATTATCTACTAAACTTAGTAGTAATTTTAACGCTAATACAAAAACAGATTATATTGATTTAACTACTATTGGCGATTTCCCAACCGTAAATAAAAATCAAGTTTATTTACTTGAGGAAGGAGAAGTTAACAGCATAAATAATGATGACAAAATATATGTGGCAGATTCAGTTGAACTTCGTTTTCAGTACAATGATAATCCTATGTCTGTAAGTTCAAAAGATGTAGATGTGTTACAAAGTGTAATAAAGTCTAAACTTAAAAGTACGACTAAACTATCTGTGACAACTTTTGGTCCAAAGCTGAAGATTTACAAGAAATTATATTCAATCAACGGAGTACTTGTACAGGAAGAAGATTTGCCAGAACTAACTGCAGATAAAGAAAAAGATATTGAAGTTATGTTTGAAGTTTCGAATTCCGGAAATGATATCGCTGAAAATGTATCAATTAAAATTGAGCATAATGCAAACTTTGAACCAATTGCCGATTTATTACCTAAAGATTGCAGTTTATTAGATGGTAATGCAGTAATTAATACCGGAACTTTCCGACCAGGTGAAATAAGAAAATTGTTTGTTCATTATCGAACAACAGATAAAGCTTGCCTGCCATTGTTTAATAATGCGGATATGATAAACAATATCGAAATTTCATATAAGGGAAATTCCACCAAACAAACTTTTAGCTTCCCTGATAAGAATAAACTGGAATTTCCGGCAATTGATATTCAGATGGAAGACCTGAAACTCGTTTCTAATGAAATTAAGCATAATTCCTTTGCAACAATTTCAACTACAATTCATAATGGATTAAGACCCCTTGAGAATGTTGTGGTTAGTTTATTTATGATTGTAAATAACAAAGATACAATCTTAGTTAAGAACTATACTATTGAAAAAATTAATTCTGAAGAAATTAAAGATGTAATTATGAACCTTATGGTTCCTGAAAATGCTACTTATCTTGAGGCATTCGCAGTCATCGATGCTGACAAAAAACTCTGTGAAGTTTGTGAAAATAATAATGCCAAGACTGATATTCTTCCAATTTTGGGACCTTTCTGGATCCAAAATGTAATCTTAGCACCAAATCCGGTAAAAGATAAGTTGAATATTTCATATTACCTACCAAGAGAAATGAAAAGTATTAATATTACTTTCTTTGATAATTCAGGTAAAAAATTGGAAGAAATTCACGAAATTTCAAATCAATATGGATTAAACTCTTTCGATTATATTTTGCCTAATTTAGCTAAAGGATCTTATATGTACAAGATAGATGGAATTGATGTTTTAGGTGAGAATGTGAAATATTTCGGGAAATTTATTGCTGAATAGGAGTTTACAACAAATTATTAGAAATTCAATAATGAAAATTTTTAGAAATAATTATTAAAATAAATGGAGGTAAAATGCCATATTGAATAAAATCAGTATGGCTTTTTTTCTAAACAAATGAAAAGACTAAAAAATTATATTTTATTATTTTTGTTAATCTTTTTTGTATTAAGCAAACTCAATGCTGAAATAAATGCTAGAATAATTATTGATACAGTCAAATCCAACTCGGACGATAGAATAAAATATGGTTTAATAGGTGGTTATAGCATAAACTATAATACCTCTGATTTTCGACAACTCCCAGGAGTGGATTACTTTTCCCCCAGATTCACTTCTGCCGAAGGAAATGGTTATCATTTAGGGATTTGTTGGGAATCTCCTCTATATAAAAAATCAAACTTGTCCTATATTTTAAAGCTATATTATGCCAATGATAAAGCTGATTTTACTAAAAACAACATCTCAAAAGAGTTTATTGATAATTCTGAAATTGATGCTGAAATAAATTACCAGATTCATACTTCACTGGATAAATTAGTATATGAAAATTTACTTGAATTCAGGTTATTCAAGAATTTTAATCTCCTTGCAGGATTCAATCTGGGTATTTTTCTGGGTAGTCATTTTGAACAAAAGGAAACATTAGCCAATCCACCTAACGGGAAATTTGCGAATGGTTCTAATGTCAGGCACATATTATCCGGTGAAATTAAAAATTTAGCTTCATTGCAAAGTTCAGCTTCAGTTGGATTAAATTACGATATAAAACTAGGTTCTAAAGAACAGTTTATCATTTCTCCTGAAATTCTTTACTCCTATTCAATTTCGAATATAAATACTGAAATTGACTGGAAATATAATTCACTAAGATTTGATATTGCTTTGAAATATTCACCAGCTCCTTCTAATCTCATATCTGATTTTAAAGTCGAAAATTACTTTGATACCCTGCAAGTAAATACTGATACTGTAAAAATTAGTTATACTAAGCCTGGAAAGGAAGTCATCATAAGAGATACAAATAAGGTGAAACACTTTACTACATTTAGTTCTAAACATTATAGGACAGATACACTATTTATTCCTATTCTTTTTCAATATCCCGAGCTTCAGGTTACATATAAGGAAAACGGAACTTCTCACGAACTGAAGAAAATTGACCTCGAAGAATACTTAATGTATAATCAAAAACCTCTCCTGGCATATATTTTCTTTGATGAATTGTCATCATCTTTACCGTCAAGATATAAAAAACTCTCCAAAACTCAAGCTAGTAATTTCAATTATAAAGAATTATTTAATAGCAATACTCTCGACTCCTACTTAAACATTCTCAATATTATCGGATATCGTTTGAAACAATTCCCAAAAGCAAAGATAACACTGATTGGCTCCAATTCCGGAGTGGGGGAAGAAATGAATAATTCTTCATTATCTAAAGAAAGGGCTGAGACTGTTTCTGATTATTTAACTACTATTTGGGGAATTGAACCTTCCAGAATTGTGTTGAATTTCAGGAATGAACCGGAAAATCCCACAAGTATTACTGATAAGGATGGTGAAGCTGAGAATAGAAGAGTTGAAGTAATTTCAGAAAATCCCGAAATTACCAAATTCCTGGGAATGATAGACACAGTTAGGCTTATTCATCCCGAAATTATTAATATAAAGCTTCACAATACCAATGAACAGGACAAGTATTTTGTTCACCTTAGGACTGACAAAACACAAGAAATCCCTTATCAAACTGATTCTCCTCTTTCAATAAAATTAGATTATCCTGTAAATGATGCTCTGGACTCAATTTATATCTCAGCATCCGGGACATTGAAGAGTATAAAAAATTTCCAAACGGAAAGTATTGCAGTTCCGTTACACAGAACATCTAATAAAATCATTTCTGATTCAGGTAAAACTCAATTCGAGGTTTACAACTTAATTCTCTTTGATTTTAATTCGAGTAAACTCAGAAATGAACAAAAGAGTATTCTCGATAGAATTAAAGCAAGAGAAAACGAATTTATATCAGTCAAAATTTTTGGATATTCCGATAGAATCGGGAATGATGAATATAATATGACTCTTTCCTGGAATCGAGCACAAGAAGTAGCTGAATATTTAAATTTCAGGAATACCGAAATAAAGAGCTACGGAGAAAATCAGTTAATCTACGATAATACTTATCCCGAAGGAAGATTTTACTCACGTACTGTAATTATTGAACTTGAGAAAAAATAAAGAGGGCAATTCCTGGATTGGAAAAGCCCTCCTGAAAAACAACTATCTAATCTTCATTATAAAAAGATAAAACAGGATTTTCTATATTTTAACAATCTTACGAACGAAATTCTCTTCGCCAAACACAATATTTATTACATAGATGCCGGGATGAAGATTTTTCACATCAATTTGTTTATGAATTTCATTAATGTCGTTAAAGTTATATGACGAGATTTCATTACCTAATAAATCTGATACTGAAATATGTGCATTTGCTGAATACACAAAATTCATATCTAAGTTCACAAAATCTTCTGCTGGATTTGGAAATACTTCCATTGAATAATCAGTTGAGTAAGAACCTCTTTTATCCATAGAATGCGGAACGAAAACAGTTGCATTTGCTGAATAATTTACTCCACATCCATCCTCAGCAAAGTAAGTAACTGTATATGTTCTGCCGACTCCTGTACCGGAACGTTCAGCTCTCAATTTGAATGAATAAAGATCATCACCAGGATATTCGATATCATTAGGAGTATCTCCGTCACCAAGACCATTATCAGGTTCATCGCTAGAAATAGCCATAGACCAATTTCCTAAACAATCTCCCCAGTTAGTTGCAACTGTTGCAGTAATGTCTTTCATCTTGTGATTTGGAGGCCAAAGCACTGAAGGACTTAAGCTTAATGAAATAGTTGGAGTTTCAGTTGTAAACGAAACATCATCGCCATAATAAATATTACCCCAAGAATCTTTAGCAAAAGCTCTTGCATAATATGTTGTACTTGGGCAAAGCTCAGTTAAGTTTTCAGTAAATGTCCCTACTCCGCTGCCTGTGGTAACATAATTGTCAGATGTTGTTGGGTTTGGATTCAACCCATAAACAATTCCTCTTGTATATGCTGTACCTGCACCTTCATTAATTACTGTTCCGGTCACATCAACTGAACTGCAAGATAAATTATCATATGAATCAGTTGTAACAACTAAAGGTACCTTTAGCAAATTAGTATAAGTTTTCATCCAAACTTGATTACCGTCAGAATAAACTGCAATCACATTATGATTCAATGGATTGATTGCTACATTATGGCTGTATCCGGTTGCAACCGTAATATCAGGCTGCCACGATACACCCTGGTCATAGCTGATCCGGAATTTTAATACTCCGGATTGATAATAACCATCTACTAGGTTCCCATAAGCATCAGAAGCCAATGTTCTACCTTGCGCATTGTTATTGGGTCCGGCTCCGAAAATCGGAGTACTGTTACCGGTTAATGCATTAACTTTATACGCTTGTGTATTAGTGCCATATGAAAACATGATTGTCCCAAGTGGACCTACTGATAAAGAGTATGATGAATAATTGCAATAGCTAGCTGGTGCTACGGTAAATGGAACAAAACTTATTCCATTATTATAACTTGTGTAGAGACGTAAATAAGGATCATCTGTTATAACATATACGTGTCCGTTTGTAGGATTAGCACGTACATCTGAATACATTCTTACTGGATCGATGACTTTAATAGAAAACGGAGTTAAACCATTGTTATGATTAACAAGTAACCTATAACCGTTTCTTTCTAATACATATACGTTGGTTCCATAAGAAGAAAGATGCACTCCGTTGCCGGAGCTATTAGGTCCAATACCTGTCGGTGGTGAATATGTTGCACCATTATTATAGCTTGCGCAGAATAATGTTGTTGAACCTGCCAGCCATGCAACGTAGATATTTCCGTTTGCTGCTGCTTCAACTTCAGCTTCATATGCATATGGAAAAAGTTGTATACTTGGTGCGAAGGAAATCCCATTGTTTGTACTTTTTGCTATTCTGATTCCTGCTGAACCTGAGAATACCACATAGATATCGCCATTGGGAGCAACTGCCACATTGCGGCTGGTGTTTGCTTGACCAATACCATTTTCCGTACCTATATTGCTTACTTGCACCGAAAGAGGTGCTGCCATAAGCATGGATACCATAGCCAGGAATAAGACTATAGTACTTAATAAGAATTTCAGACTTGAATGGCCCTGTTTTCTTATCATTTCGTTTTGTATTAAACTGTTCATAACTCGAACCTTTAATTAAAAATAAATAAAAAATGAAATGGTCTGTAACTTTTGCAAGTTATAGATTTTTTTCGATAAAGTTACTTAAATACATTTTTTGTATTAAGCTAATTTGATTTGAATTTTGTTTGGTAAAGTGAATTCTAATTCACAGTAATTGTAGTCGTCAGATTTCTACGAGAGTTTGAAAAAAACTCTCAAATTCTGAATGTTATAATTAATATAACTAACTCCTTATTTGACAAATAGATTAGTGTATTTTATTTTGCACTAATTCAATTTATCGGTCCCGGAAGTTAAAATCGTTCTAAATTACTTATTATTACATTATTAGAAATAAAATAATTCGTAATGATTTTTTAAATCATTAACTTCTGGAATACAAATCTAATAAAAAAAATCTAATTATAAGTTAATTTTGCAAAAAAAAATTTTTTGAATAAAAATTAATCAAATATATTCATTTCGATAAAATTTTTGTAATTTTGAGATTAATTTAATTTAAAAAATAATTAAACAACATTTTGGAGAAAATAATGTTTAAAAAATTGACACTTGCTTTAGTAACAATAGCATTTGCGGTAATGGCAAATTCCTGTCAGGACCCAAAATCATCATTTTTGGAAACAAAATTAGAAAAAGATAATTTGAATACTGTTGCAAAACAGATAATGGATGAAAATGTAATGAGCAGAGAAGATGCCATACTTTTCAACTCAGCAGTAAACCGTTTGGGACAAACTCCGGATTCAATATTAGGTAAAACTGTCGGCCAGTTGATTAATGAAGAAGCAGATTTAGCCAAATTGAATATTTACACTCAGATGTATGGAACATTGTCGAAAGCAGAAATTCTGATGAAACATAAAATGAAATATCTTGGACTGAAACCAATGGATACATTGGAACAAAGCTATGATTACATTGTTTTCGAAGTAGATAATACATCAGATAAAAGTATTGCAGATTTGCAAGGTCAATTGAGATTTTTCAATGCAGCAAATCAATTAGTTAAGGCTTATCCAATTGAATTATCCAAAGTAATGGGTAATCCTGAAGGAATCAAACCAAAAGAAACACGCCGCTTTGCATATCCTTATTTCCACCAAAAAGATAATCAAAGAGACGAAATCATCAGAAATTCTAAAGATTTAAGAGTAGTTTGGTTCCCAATGTCAATCGCATTTACAGACAAAACTGAAATCAATTCTTCGATGGAACAACCAATAGAAGAAACAAAAAAATAATTGAAAATTAATTTCTTATTGCAAGCGAAGTATTAAATTTGTAGTTTATACTTCGCTTTCTTTTTTATGTTAATCACAAGATTGCAAATATCGAATTTGAGAAATCATTCAGACACAAAATTGGTGCCAAACGCTAATTTGAATGTTTTCTATGGACCGAATGGCTCCGGAAAAACAACAATTCTGGAGGCAGTATCAATTGCAGGATTAACTAAAACTTTTACTTCCAGTTCAGATGCAGCATTAATCCAACAAGGTAAAAAGGAATACATCGTTAATGCAGAAGCCTTAAACCATTTGGATTTACCCTATAAAATCAATATTGAATATCGGTTAAATCAGAAGAAGCAAATTGTAAACGGTAATGGCGAAAATCTTTTGCCAAAAGAAGTTATTGGTCAAATTCCATTAATCTATCTTTCTCCCGACCAAAAGAATATAACCGGGGGTTCACCAGAAAACAGGCGAGATTTCGTGGACAGAATCTTGTCGCAATCCTCCAGACTTTATCTTGATTTATTAATAAAATTGAGGAAAGTACTAAAACAAAGGAATGCCTTACTTTCCAAATTCAAGCAGAAAGAGTATTTCGAAGCATCTAGTTACGAAAGCTGGACGAACATGTTCATTGAACTTGCATCGCAGATTGTAATCCGCAGAGCAGAATTTGTGAATAATTTCAAGGATTATTTTAAATCTGCATATAGTGAAATAACCAATAAATCGGAAGAAGTAGAATTATTTTATGATGCAAATACTATCCCAAATTTTGATGAAAACAAATATTCACAAGAAGAGATAAAGGAATTCTATCACAAAAAAGCAGAGCTAAGACGCACGGCAGAACTTGCTCGAGGACAAACATTATTCGGACCGCAAAAAGATGAAATAAGAATTCAGATTAATAAAGGGATTGCTCGGGAAATTGCTTCACAAGGACAGCATAAATCACTTCTGATAGCATTAATATTTGCCGAATTTGAATATTTATTGGATTTGAAAAATGAAGTGCCGGTGGTACTTTTAGATGATATATTCTCTGAATTAGATGACTATAGAACTTCTCTTGTGTTAGAAAAAGTCTTGAGCAAAGAAACCCAAACTTTCATAACATTGACTAATCCGGAATTAATAAAAATTAATGAGAATTTTAAGGAGAAAATTACTTTTTTTGAATTGAAAGAAGGCATTGTAACAAAGAAATGAAAACAATATTTGAAACCCTTGAGAACATTTTTCATGATATAGGAAAGGATGAAATAATCCTAAAATCCAAAATCCAGGAAATTCTGAAAGAAATATTAGGAGAAAATATTTCAGAGGGAATCAAAATTCGCAGCATTAAAAATGGCAAATTGAGTTTGAAGTCAACAAATTCACTTTGGGCATTTGAGATATCTATAAATAAGCAAAATATCATCAAAAAAATCAACGAAAAATTAGGAAAAGATATCATTTCCGACATAATTTCTAGATAATGTGCAGTATTCCGCAAAAGTGTGGATAAATATTTAGTAAGTATATTAAAAATATTATGCTTATGTCAATATTTATTCGTAATTTTGTATGATTAATAAAGAAGAAATATGGAAAATCATAATAACCAAACAGAAAATTTAAATCCACACTATAATGAAGACAGCATTAAGGTCTTAGAAGGTCTTGAAGCTGTTCGTAAAAGACCTGCAATGTATATTGGTGACATAGGGGAACGTGGTCTGCATCATCTTATCCAGGAAGTTGTAGATAATTCCATTGATGAAGCTCTTGCCGGATATTGCACGAATATTATAGTAACGCTCCACAAAGACGGCAGCTGTTCTGTTTACGATGACGGACGTGGTATTCCGGTGGGACCTCACCCAGTGAAAAAAATATCCACATTAGAAGTAGTAATGTGCACACTTCACGCAGGTGGTAAATTTGATAAATCTAGTTATAAAGTATCCGGTGGTTTGCATGGTGTTGGTGTATCCTGTGTGAATGCTCTTTCATCAGAAATGAAAGTTGTTGTTTATAGAGAAGGAAAAAGCTATCAACAAAAATATGAAATGGGTAAGCCTGTAACCAAAGTTGAAGAAATCGGAAATACTCGCAAAACTGGTACATTAATAAGATTCAGTCCTGATGAAACAATCTTTAAAACAGTACAATTCAAATTTTCCAAAGTAACTGAAAGATTGCGTGAACTAGCATTTTTGAATCCGGCAGTAACTATCAATTTACATGATGAAGCAGAGAATAAATCTGAATCATTCCATTATGAAGGCGGATTAGTTGATTTTATTAATTATATTGACGTATCATCCAATAAACATACAAAACCTATCAGTATTTTTGGTACTGCAGCAAATGATGCAGGTGGTGAAGTTCAGGTAGAAATTTGTTTGCAATATAATGATGGCTTCAGCGAAAATGTAATTTCTTATGTAAACAATATTAATACAATCGAAGGCGGTACACACGTAACCGGTTTTAGAACCGCACTCACTCGTACTTTGAACACTTATGCCAGTGATAAAATGAATGGCAGCAAAGTGAAAGTGCAATTAACAGGTGAAGATTTTAAAGAAGGTCTTTCCGCAATCATTTCAATTAAAGTACCGGAACCTCAATTTGAAGGTCAGACCAAAACAAAATTGGGTAACGGCGAAGTGGAAGGAATGGTTCGTTCAATTGTTGCTGAAAAATTAGATGACTATCTTGAACAAAATCCTAATGAAGCAAAAAGGATTATAGAAAAAGCTGCAATGGCTGCAGAAGCTCGCTTACGTGCACGTCAGGCTCGAGATATGGTTCGCCGAAAAAATGCATTGGAAAATACGACTTTACCCGGAAAATTGGCTGATTGTTCATCATCTAATCCTCTCGAAACAGAAATATATATTGTGGAAGGGGATTCGGCTGGCGGTTCTGCAAAACAAGGGCGTGATCGTAAATTCCAAGCAATTCTTCCTCTGAAAGGTAAAATTTTGAACGTTGAAAAAGCACGTATGCATAAGATACTGGAGAATGAAGAAATCAGGACAATTATTCAGGCACTTGGTACTGGATTTGCAGAAGATTTTGACATTGCAAAATTACGTTACGGAAAAATTATTTTAATGGCAGATGCTGATGTGGACGGTGCTCACATCAAAACTCTACTGCTTACTTTGATTTACAATTATATGCGTGATTTGATTGTGAGGGGAAATCTCTTTATTGCCATGCCGCCGCTTTACAAAGTGAAAAAAAGCAAAAAGGAAGTATATTGCTATAATGAAGAAGAAAGAGAAAAAGCAATATTAGAATTCCAAAGTGGTGATCCTAAAGCTAAAATCCTGACTACAGAAGATTATGAGAATATGAATACTGACGATAATGAATCAGAAAATGAAGAAAATGCAGTAATATCAGAAGCTCAGGAAATCAATATGCGGGGCATTTCAATTTCACGATTCAAAGGTCTTGGCGAAATGAATCCTGAACAACTTTGGGAAACTACGATGAATCCTGATACTCGTACTTTGATGCAGGTTTCAATCGGAGAAGCTGCCGAATCAGCTAGAATTTTCCAGATGCTTATGGGAGATAAAGTGGAACCTCGCCGTGAATTTATCGAAGCAAATGCTAAGTATGTGAAGAATCTTGATACTTAATAATAGTAAAAATTATATTATTTTGAAGAGGGCTCTGATGAGCTCTCTTTTTTTTTGTATTGTATGAAAGCTATTGTTAGCTAAAGAATTAATATTTGCTAATAACGCTCATTTATTTGATTGAATAAATTAAATTTGTAAAATTATACATGAGTTTACAATGAAAAAGTATTTATTAATATTTATAATTTTACTTCAAGGTTCTGCATTATTTGCAGAATGGGAATCGATAAACAATGGAATAGAGGGAATTTCACCGAGCATTTTCTCACTGCAAATGATTGATTCTACAATTTATGCGGGTACAGCATTAAGTCAGCATACTGGTCAAGGTCTTTACTCAACAACAGATTTTGGTAAAACTTGGCAGTATCTTGGATTGAAAAATGAAATTATAAATGCGACTGCCAAAATTAAAGAAAACTTAATTGTAAGTACTAATAATAATGGTATTTACTTTTCCTCAGATAATGGCAAATCATGGGAAAAGAGTAATGTAGGATTACCCTATGAAGATACGGAACATTTTTTTGTAAAATCTATTGTATCAATTGGCGACACACTTTTTATACTTTCTCAGGCTCCGACAATAAAAGGAACTTCAATATATTTTTCAACAGATTATGGCAAGAAATGGAATGAAGTTCCAAATTATCCTGAAATTTATGCAGAATACCTTTTTTCCACCGGAAAAAATTTAATTATTGTTGGTCATGATGATTGTATTGTGATGGGGTATTGCTCTCTGGATAGAGGAGAAACATGGGAAGAAAGTGATATTAATGTAAATTATGATTATGTACCCAATATGATAAAACTGAAAGATGAATTGTTTTATACTTGTGGAGATTCTTACATTTATATTTCTGAAGATGATGGTTTAACATGGAATTACAAAGAATATGATATGGATATTCACTTTGTGTCAATAAATAGTTATAAAGATACATTATTTGCCGTAACTTCAAAAGGTTTAATTTATTTTTCTTTTGATTTTGGTAATTCCTTCTATAAAAGAAACGATAAATCAAAATTATACAATAAAACAATTAAGAACGCTATAATTACAGACAAAGTAATGGCTCAATTTCATTATTATGACAAGGAATATGGTCTGATGCAGGATATGGATAATAAATGGTCTAATAGTATAATGGATGCTAAAGTACCAAGTAATATATACAGCATTAATAGATTTTCAGGTAATTTAGTAATTCAGTCTTCATCCGGTTTATTCATTTCAAAGGACAAGGGTGACAATTGGCAAAAGATAACCAATTATCCGTATTATCCAATTAATTTTGTAACTACAATATATGACAATACAATAGCGATGATTTTAGGACAAACCATTTCAACTTCAGAAGATGCGGGTGAGAATTGGGAGCATAATTCAATTAATATTCCCTCATCAATAAATTCATTTGATTTTAATGATAATTTGTATCTGATTGCATCATATAATCATGGATTTTATTATTCCAGGGATTATGGAGAAACATGGGAAATGCTTCCAAATGCAAAATATTCTCCTGACAATCATCAAATTTTTCAATTTAAAAATAAAATCTTTACTTATTCAAAATATATTGGATTATCTTCCACAGATGACTTCGGAGAAAATTGGAAGGAGATATTGTCCTCAACGTATCATACTTTTAATTCTATAACAAAAAATGATAATAGCTTATTTATTTACTGGATATATTCAAATGAAATTGTCAAAGAACCTACACCCGTAATCAATTATTCAATTGATGGCGAAAAAATGAATTTTGTTAATATTTCATATAAAACTTATATGAATAATAATAATTATTCTCTTTCTTGTTTCAGAGTAATTCAGGATAAATTATTTATTGGCCCTAAATCAGGTGGTTTGTTTTATACTTCTGATTATGGAGAAAAATGGACTGATACTTCTATTATGATTGAAAATCAGATAATAAATGATTGCGTGAATTTATTTGATTATATGTTTATTGCAACATCTAATGGAGTGTATAGAAATAAACTTACAGAATTTGGACTAGGAGTAGGTGAGCAGGATAATAATCCTGAGATTTCCCTCTACCCAAACCCTACCACAGACTATATCACAATTGATTTGAGCAACTACACCCTTAAGGGTGTAGTTGATGGGCAGGCTATCCGCATTTTCGATGTGCTGGGGAATGAAGTACTAACCAACGCAATTGAAAATAGTGTAGAAACACAAAATTTTGTGTCTTTACAAAAGATTGATGTGTCTGCTCTGCCTCCCGGAGTGTATTTTGTGAAGGTTGGAGATGTGGTGCAGAAATTCATTAAATTATAAAAAAAGGGGCTATCGCCCCTTTCTATATAAACTGAAGTGTTATCTATGGAATTTCTACTGCAACAAGAATATGATTGTTCGCATATTTTATCTTGAACATAATAGCATCTCCGGATTTTTTGGAATTGATTATCTTTTTCAATTGACCGGTAGTAGCAATATCTTGCATGTCAGCGGAAGTAATCACACCATTGGGTTGAATTCCTCTTGCTGCAGCAGGAGAATCTCTATCAACAGATTTAATCATTACTCCTGATTTTACTTTAAGTGCATCTTTATCACTTTGCGATAATCCTGTTACCGAAAAACCTAAATCTTTGAATGTAACAGTTTCATTACTGCTATGTGAATTATCTGAATCATCATCACTAGTTTTTACAGTAACATCATCGGTTCTTTCCTGAAGAGTAATCGTTTTTGTGATTTCCTTTTTGTTTCTCCAAAGTTTAACTTGTACTTTGTCGCCAACTTTTTTCAGAACAATGCTGTTTTGCAATTCGCTTACGGAATTCACAGTCATTTCATTTATGGATAGAATTACATCTTGAGATTTGATACCGCCTTTTTCTGCAGAGGAATTTTCCATTACATCGCTAACGAGAACACCCTGAACTTTATCTAATCCGAGCGAACGAGCTGTGATTTCATCAATATTAGTAATCATCACACCCAGTATTGGACGATTTACCTTTCCATCTTCAATCAAATCATCAATGATTGCCTCCACAATGTCAACAGGAATTGCAAAGCCATACCCCATAAATCCACCATTTTCAGTGGCAATTGCAGAGTTGATGCCAACTAAACTGCCGGATAAATCGAATAATCCACCACCGGAATTTCCGGGATTAATTGCTGCATCAGTTTGAATATAGTTTTCGATAGTATAATTCGATTGACGAGGCAAACCTAATTGACCTCTTCCAATTGCACTAACTATTCCTTGAGTAACTGTAGAGTGTAATCCAAGTGGATTACCAACTGCAATTACAAAGTCTCCAACTTTTATAGAGTTTGCATCAGCAAAATGCACAGGTTTGAGATTCTCAGCCTCAATTTTAATAACAGCTAAGTCTGTTGATGGATCTTGACCTATGATAGTAGCTTTATGTTCGGATTTATCATTTAAAATTACTTTAATTTTTCCTTCAATAGCACCATCTACAACGTGATTATTTGTGACAATAAAGCCATCACCTGAGATGATTACACCTGAACCTGCACCTCTCACTTTTTGCATACCTTCCGGCATTTGCCCGAAGAAATCGTGAAATTGTCTGAATAATTCAGACTGCTCAGATTTTCGTTCAGATTCAACACTGATAAAAACTACTGATGGAACAACCGATTGGCTTGCATTTATAATAGAATTATTGAATTGTTGTACTACATCCGGGACAACGACAGGAGCCTTTTCAGCTCCAATTTGAGGTGCATTTTGTGCAAAAACGCTGAAAAAGTCAGGAATAAAAACTGCGAGTGAAACTGTGCAAAATAGCACGAAACCTATAATTTTGGAACTTCTTTTTTCAAGAAATCTTTTCATTTATTAAACCTCAATTAATTAACATGTATTAAGACGAATAAATGAAGAAAATTGTTCCTATTTTTTCACAAAATATGAAAGAATAGTAATATTTGTTTTGATTTTACCTGTTTTTTCTGAAATTTACTATCTTTTCAGCCCAAATAATTGATTGTAGTGTGCTTTTGGGATTTGCTAAATTTTTACCTGCAATTGCAAAGGCTGTACCGTGGTCAGGAGAAGTCCTAACGAAGCTAAGTCCTGCTGAAAAATTCACACCGCCATTTACCGAAAGCATTTTCATTGGAATAAGTCCCTGGTCATGGTACATAGCAAACACTCCATCATACTTAGAATATAAATGTTGACCGAAAAAGCCATCAGCAGGGAAAGTCCCTTCAACCAGAATTTCATTGGATTGGAGTTCAATTATGGATTTATTGATAATTTCAATTTCTTCATTGCCTATATCTCCATTTTCTCCTGCGTGAGGATTAAGCCCTAAAACTGCAATTTTCGGATTTTCTAATCCAAAATCAACTGATAATGAGTTTTGAAATTTAAAGATTAATTCATTTAACTTTTGGATAGAAATTGAGGAGGGAACTTTACTAATTGGAATATGAATTGTTGCAAGTGCCACTTTTATTTTATCATTAAAAAGAATCATTAGTGGATTTTCTTTTTTATCGACCTCAGCAAGATACTCCGTATGACCAGGGAATGAGAAACCAGCCAGATGCATTGCTTCTTTGGATATTGGTAAAGTAACCAGTGCATCAAATTCTCCATCAATCATCCTTTGAGTTGCATATTGCAAGGATTCAAATGCAACCTGTCCAGCTTTTGCATCTGTTTTTCCAAGGTCAATGTTAAAGTAAGAAGTTGTATTTTCAATTTTCAATTTATAATCAAGATAGCTGAATTTATCATCAGTAATTTTGTAATCTAATCCAATTAAATCACAGTAGTCCTTTATCAAATTTAAATTACTGAATAAGGTTATTGATGTGTTTGAATCTAGTTCATTATAAATTTCCGGAAGTCCTTTAATTAAAGTTTCCAGTCCGATTCCATTTAAATCTCCACAAGATACCGCTATTTTCATTATTCTTCCCTTATTGTTTCAATGATTTCCAGGTTCCCTGATTTTCTTGCCGGATAAATTGTTGCAAAAACAGACAATAAAAATGAAAGTAAAGTTACACTAATAACATCGAAGTAGTTTATTTGTACAGGGATTGCGTCCATAATGTATTTTGCACTGTCAAGTTTAAACCATTTGAAATAAATTTGTCCGTAACATAAAATCAGTCCTAAAATACTACCAAAAACTGATCCAATAATTCCAATAAAAATTCCTTCATACAAGTATATTTTTTGAATGAAATTCTTAGTTGCACCCATAGCCCTCAAAATCGAAATATCCTTTTTCTTTTCGATAATTGTCATAGTAAGTGATGCAAAAACATTGAAAATAGCTACCAGGATAATTAATCCAAGAATGAATGAAGTTAGCATTTTTTCGAATTTCATTACATTGTAATATTCTTGATTCAGATTTTTCCAATTAGTGATTTGAGCATTGGGATATTGTTTTAATAATTTAGATTTGAACTTTGAATAAAATTTATCTAAATTACCAATATCTTTCAAACGTATTTGCAGAACCAGACTTTTGTCAAAATTATCACCTAAAATGTTTTTTGCAAGTGGATTAATACTGAATATGTAGTTGAAATCATAATCCTTCACATTTGTCTGAAATATGCCACTAACAAATACTTTTGAACTACTTGGTACAGACATCGAGAGGAGTGAATTTTCGATTTCTTGCGGAGAAGTAATAAAAAGGGTGTCACCCACCATAACGTGCAAGGCATCCGCAATCCCAACTCCAATTAACACATTAGTTATTGCCGGATTTCCATTAAATTTTACCCCACCCATAATCATATTTTTATCAAAGGGAGCAAAAAGATTTTCGTTGTTTGGTTCTACAGCCTGAAGATTAGCAGTTCTGGATACAGCTCCTTTAAAACAAATAATCCTGGATTCTGAAACAATTGCTTTATTTTCAATTAAGTCATCGTGCACATTTTTATTTAACCAATAATCAAAATTCTTTAGTTCATTTACTTTATCAACTTTAATATGCGGGTCGAATCCAACTATCTGCTTTATAGCAATGTCCTGAAAAGCATTGAAAATGGATAATACCACGATTAATGCAGCAACACCAATCATTATTCCTATCAATGAAAGGAAATTAATTATCGAAATAAAATTAAAGGAATGTTTCGAAAAAATATATCTTATTGCTATCTTTAGTTCAGTCATAAAAATTGAATTTTCACATTATAACGAAGTTAAAAAAACTAAATTAAGCAAAAATACTTTATAATGAAATGTATTAAATTTATAAATAATATGTATTTTTGTTATTATTGCTTATTTGAATTAATATGAAAACTACTCCTGAAATATTTTCAAGTGATTTTTTCGATCTGAAATTTGAAGAATCGGAATTAAGTGTTATACTTAAAAACGATATTACGATGGAGAATGCTCGTAAAATTAACAAACTTTTTACTCAAGTAACCAATTCGAAATATGCATCAATAATAATAGATTTAAGCAAAGTAACAAGCTACGATTCTTTTATAGTCATTCTATTAAATGAATTAAAGAAATTTTCAGGTGAAAATAATTCTTTTAATATAATTCATGCTAACCAGGAACTAACTTCGTATTATTCATATATTAACGAATTATTAATAAAACACAAAGAAATATCTCCGCTAAAAAGTAATAAATTAATCTTATGGTTTGAAAATTTCGGCAATCGTTCAAAAGATATGATTTCTGATGGTATAGATTTTGTTTCGTTTATTGGTGAAGTTATAAAAAGTAACTTAAAAATTTTCTATACACCAAGGAGCATTAGATGGGTTGATTTACCAACACAAATTATACAAATTGGAATTAAAGCATTACCCATTTCGCTCATGATTGTATTTTTAATTGGATTAATCACCGGTTATCAGGGAGCAGTGCAGCTTAAATTATTTGGTGCAGACATTTACATAGCAGATATTATCAGTGTGTCAATAACAAGAGAATTAGCACCATTGATGGTTGCAATAATTGTGGCGGGGCGCTCCGGTTCTGCTTTTGCCGCAGAAATTGGTACTATGAAAATAAGTGAAGAAATTGATGCTCTGGAAATGATGGGATTTAATAAAGTTGATTTTCTTGTAATGCCTAGATTATTGGCTGCAATAATTGTAATGCCTTTAATTGTAATGTTCGCTGATGTGATTGGAATCCTTGGAGGACTTTTAGCTGCTGTTACAACATTAGATATTACCTCTGTTGGATATTTCAATGAGATGCAGGGATTTTTGAATATGACCGATATTTTTTCGGGATTAATTAAATCTGCTATTTTTGCATATTTTATTGCAATAATTGGTTGTTTTCGTGGTTTGCAAGTGAAAGGCGGAGCTGAAAGTGTTGGTCGTTACACAACATCGAGTGTTGTAACATCAATATTCCACATAATTTTAATTGATGCTGTATGTACAATTCTTTTCCCATTAATAGGATTGTAAAATGAGCGAAGTAGCAATAAAAGTAAATAATTTATCTAAAAGTTATGCTAACCAAAAGGTTTTGCATGATGTAACTTTTGAAATTTATAAGAGTGAAATTATCTGTATTGCTGGTGGGAGCGGATGTGGTAAAAGCACATTAATGAAACAAATTATTGGGTTGGAAGAACCTGACCAAGGTAACATTTACTATGGAAGTGAACAATTTTTCCCTGCTTCAGAAAAACAAAAAAGAAAATTAATAAATAAGATTGGTGTAATGTTTCAAATGGGTGGACTTTTTGCTTCATTATCTGTTGGTGAAAACATTGCTCTGCCTCTTCAGACTTTTACATCAATGAACGAAGTACAAATTGAAGAAATAATAAAAATGAAATTATGTTCAGTAGGACTTCAGGGTTATGAAAATTATTATCCATCAGAATTAAGCGGAGGTATGAAGAAAAGAGCTTCTTTGGCCCGGGCAATGGCTTTGGATCCTGATTTTCTTTTTTTCGATGAACCTTCTTCAGGATTAGATCCTGTGACTGCTGCTTCTTTGGATAATTTAATCAGAGAAATCAATGCTGCACTCAAAACGACAATGATTATCGTTACACATGATTTGGCCAGTATTATGGAAATTGCCGACAGGGTGATTTTACTGGATAAATCAATTCAAGGTATTTACGCAATTGGCAAACCAAGTGATTTGCAGAATTCAGAGGATATTATAATTTCCAATTTCTTTAATCGTGAATTTGATTAGACAGTGAGAAAACAATGAAAAAGAATAAATTTACATCTAGCTTTATAATCGGACTATTTGCCCTTACCGGAATTTTATTGATTATCGGAACAATTTTTTGGTTAGGAGCAAATGAATTTTTTAAAACCCGAAATTTTTATTTAACCTATTTTGAAGGGTCGGTTCAAGGATTGGAACAAGGTTCTTCAGTGAAATATTTGGGTGTTCCTGTTGGTAATGTTAGCGATATAAATATTAGTGAAGACGGTAAGTTGGTAGAAGTGAAAATGCAGATAGATCCCGATTTAACAGTACTTCCTTCGATGAGAGTGAAATCTGAATATTCAGGATTGGCAGGCGGGAAGTTTCTGCAAATATTTATTCCCGAAAAAGGTGAAATTGTACCAAAAACCAAGTTAGGTTTTAAACCGAAATTTCCTGTCATATATTCGACTCCTTCGGGTATTGATGAATTAGCTTCTTCCACTAAGGAAGTTCTTAATGAAATGATGAAGTTTGATTTTGGTGAAATTTCTTCTTCAACAATTGAAATGATAAATCAGATAAATAATATTTTGAAGGATAAAAACATTGTTCTTACTCTTGAAAATATGCAGCAATCTTCTAAAAAGTTATCCGTATTGTTTTCTCAACTTGATACTACTAAAGTCGTTGGTAATTTCATCAGCACTTCCTACGATATCGCAAATAGTGCTGAAGAATTAGTAAATACTGTAAATGTTCTAAAAACTAAAATTCAAAATGTGGAAGTTTCAGGTTTTTTAAATAATATTTATGCTGATTACGATACAACAATGACTAATCTGGATAATATGATTAAAAATGTTTCTGCAAGAAGCGATATGATGATTATATCGTTGAATGGACTCATTGAAGATATTAGGAAATCGAATAAAGAACTGAAAAATACAATTCAAGGAATCAATGATGACCCTTCGAATATCTTTTTGGTGAGGCCTCCAAAAAAAGAAAAATAATTTATTCGAATCTTTTAGTATAGAAATGGCAATATGGTTTTGTACCCTTCACGTCATAATAATCCTGATGATATTCTTCAGCTTCCCAGAATACTGATGCTTTGCGTAATTCAGTCACTACTTTCAATCCTTTGACTTTAAGATAATCTATTAATTTCATGCTGATTTCTTTTTGTTCTTCATTTGTGTAAAAGATTACTGACCGGTATTGTTCCCCATAATCAGGTCCTTGCCTATTCCACTGGGAAGGGTCATGAATTTCGAAAAATAATTTAGCTAATTTCTCGAAATTAGTGAGTTTGGGATTGAATATTACCTGAATTGCTTCAATATGACCGGATTTGCCTGAGCATACTTCTTCGTATGTCGGATTTTCGATATGACCGCCTGTATATCCAACAGTTGTTTCGATTACACCTCTTTCATTTTTGAAAAAGTATTCCACACCCCAAAAACACCCACCTGCAAATATGGCAGTGTCGGACTTAACAATATCTTCTTCAGGAATGAAATTTAATGAAAGAGAATTCACGCAGTGGCGTATATCTTTGTCAGTTAAATGTTCTCCTTCGAAGACATGTCCTAAATGAGCTCCACAATTTGCACATAGTATCTCAGTTCTCATCCCGTCAGCATCTGTTTGCCTTTTAATCGCTCCTTGGATTTCATCGTCAAAACTCGGCCATCCGCAATGTGAGTCAAATTTGTCATGAGATTTGTATAATTCTGCACCACACTGCTTACAGGTGTAAACTCCATTTTCATAAAAATTCCAATATTTACCTGAAAAAGGTGCTTCTGTACCTTTATGGATAATAATTCTTTCTTCTTCAGCTGTCAATTTATTATTGTGTTTTTCTTCCACTTTATTCTCCGAACAGGAAATATTTATTATTGATAAAAAAATGATTGCAACGATATATATTCTTCTTAACATGCTTAACTCATTTATTTATTGGTAAAACGATTTAGGCACACCTAAAATTGCAAGATAAAAGTTAGAGGTAGAATTTTTGCCTGTCATTCCTGCCTTTACCGGAATCTATGTATTTTCCCCCTTTTTCAAATGTGGCTTGGGGGATTTTGTTTTCAACCACCCCGTCTCGACTTCGTCGAGCCACCCCTCCAAAGGAGGGGAATTATTCGTTCCCTCTCTTTGAGGTGGCTAGGGGGTATCCTGCTGGGATTACTTTCCACGGGTTTCCAACTGTGGCTACTCTTCTTGAACCACTTCGTGGTTCTTTTTTGGCTGTTTTTCGGTGCGCCAGCGAAGAATGCAGGGCTGTTACCCCCTTTTTTTTACAAGGGGCAAGGGGGTTTTTGTTTTCGACCTCTCCCTAAATCCCTCTCCTAAAGGAGAGAGACTTTGATTTGGCTGTCATTCTGAGCGAAGCGAAGAATCCAGGCTGTTTAATATTTGTAAATAAATTCATCCACCCCGTCTCGACTTCGTCGGGACACCCCTCCGGAGGAGGGGAATTATTCGTTCTCTCTCTTTGAGGTGGCTTGGGGGTATTCTGCTGGGATTACTTCCCACGAGTTTTCACCCGTGGCTACTGTTATTGTACCACTTCGTGGTTCTCTTGATTCCTGCATACGCAGGAATGACAGCCAAAAAAAAGGGGCTTTCCCACTTTTTCCTTATACCATAGATTTGATTTTTTCGTAATTCAACTTAACTTTTTCGAGAGAACTTTTCATATTCTGTAATTTCTCAGTTTCGTATTCAATCAAATCTGTGGCGGCATTTGCAAGGAATTTCTCATTAGTTAGTTTCTTTTCAGTGCCGAAAATATTTCCTTCTAATCTTTTAATTTCTTTATCCAAACGATTAAGTTCGCCCTGCAAATTAATATTATCATCAAGAATAATGCTAATTTCAATATCACGAACCACACTGGATATAGAATTGTGAGGCTTTTCGCCGGAATTAATTTCTAAGGATGAACATTTAGCCAGTACAGAAATTACATTGGAGACATTATTGAATAATTCAACAAATTCATCTTGCTCAATATGAAAATGAACCGGAAGCGATAAACTTGGAGTGATATTCATTGAGGAACGCAAACTACGAATTTCCTCTACACTTAATTGCAACAATTCAAATCCGGATTCAATTTCTGGCGAAATTTTATCTGAGTCTGATTTGGGATAAACAATAATAGAAATTGAAGCATTAGCATTAGGATTGAATAGTAAATGCCAAAGTTCTTCAGAAATAAAAGGCATTAATGGGTGAATAATACGCAGAATTTCCTCGAAAACAGAAAATGCAAATTGTAGTGTTTCGTATTTTTTCTGTTCTGTGGCTGCATCCGCAAATTGTACTTTCACAATTTCAATATACCAATCGCAGAAGTCACGCCAAATGAAATCATATATTATTTTGGAGTACTCATTCAAGCGATAATTTGCAAGAACTTCATTTACTTTTTGGATGGTAGAATTCAAGCGAGATTGAATCCATTTATCCGCAAAGGTAAGCTGATAATTATTACCATTGGATTTGTCAACTTGTTCAAAATTAATGGAATCAAATTTGAATTTCAGAAATCTCGATGCATTCCATATCTTATTTGCAAAGTTACGACCTATTTCCATTGAAGGAATATCCTGTGCTTTCACGTCAACATCCATCTTAATATCCTGACCAAGCGGAGCAAGATAGAGCATTGTGAAGCGAACAGCATCAGAACCATATTTAGCAATAATATTTAATGGGTCAGGTGAATTGCCAAGTGATTTCGAAAGCTTCCTTCCTTTACCGTCACGAATTGTGGAAGTGAAATATACGTCTTTGAAAGGTATTTGATTATCGAATTTAATCGTAGCCATAATCATACGTGCCACCCAGAAGAATATGATATCCGGAGCAGTTACGAGCAAATCTGATGGAAGAAATTTCCTCATTATATCGTTATTTCCTTCCTCTGAATTCCACTGCATGGTAGTCATCGGCCAAAGCCAAGACGAGAACCATGTATCCAGCACGTCTTCATCTTGCTTCAAAATAACAGTGTCAGATAATCCAAGTTTTTGCCTTGCTTCTGCTTCATTTTTTGCGGCTGTAAATCGGCCATCTTCAGTATAATAAACAGGAATACGATGTCCCCACCAAAGCTGACGTGAGATGCACCAATCACGAATACCGGTCATCCAATGTTCGAAAGTCTTAACCCAGTGATTCGGATAAAACTTGACTTCACCATCTAATACAGCTTTCAGTGCAATTTCCGCTAAAGGCTTCATACTTACAAACCATTGATCGCTAAGATATGGTTCAACTGCTTCGCCGCCACGCTGGGAAAAGCCTACATTATGTGAATAATCTTCAATTTTTTCTATTAAGTCATTTTCTTTCAGTTTTTCAACAATTAATTTACGAGCTTTGAATCTTTCAATGCCGTTAAATTCACCTGTTTCTACGTTCAAAGTTCCATCAGGATTGATTGAATTAATCTGAGGTAAATTGTGACGTTCACCAACTAAAAAGTCATTTCGGTCATGAGCAGGTGTGATTTTCACGCAACCTGTCCCGAAAGTTGGGTCAGCATAATCATCTGCGATAATCGGGATTTCTCTTCCAACGTATGGAACAATAACATTTTGCCCGATTAAATCTTTATACCGTTCATCATTCGGATTTACAGCAACAGCAACATCACCATAAATAGTTTCGGGGCGAACAGTTGCAACCAGCAAATATTTATCACTATTGGGAAAATAATAACGCATCGTATAGAAATGCTCATGAACTTCTCTGAATTCTACTTCTTCATCCGACAAAGCAGTTTGCGAAAGGGGAGACCAATTAATAATTCTCTTACCTTTATAAATCAGACCTTCATCGAAAAGTTTAATAAATACATCACGAACAGAATTACTTGCAGATTCATCCATTGTGAAAAGTGTTCTCTTCCAGTCAGGTGAAACACCAAGTTTACGCATTTGTTCTAAGATGATTTCTCCGTATTTTTCCCGCCATTCCCACACTTTGTCAATGAATTTTTCTCTTCCCAAATCATATCTGGTAATTTTATCTTGTGCTAATTCTTTTTCCACTCTTGTTTGTGTTGCAATTCCTGCATGGTCAGTCCCGGGGAACCAGCAAACTTCATAACCCTGCATTCTTTTCCAGCGAATGAACATATCCTGAATTGTAATATTCAGCACATGACCAAAATGCAAAATACCGGTTACATTAGGCGGAGGCATAAGAATACTATATGCAGGTTTATCGGAATGTTCATCAGCATCGAAAAGATGTAAGTTTTGCCATTGGTCATACCATTTCTGTTCTATGTTTTCAGGTGTATATGATTTCGAGAATTCAAATTCCATATTTGTTTATCTTTATTTATTGAGAAAAAAAATTATTGAGTAAAAATTATTAAACTAAAAAATTATATATTCGAGTTTACTCTATCGTTGATTATATCCAAAATTGCTTGTGTTTCTTTTTGTGATTCATCTACAATTTCTGCTGCAATTGACATAATATTTGTTTTGTAGCCTTCATCTTCGATTGTAGGTAAATTAATCAATACATTTCTGTAAGCTCCCCAAATTCCTGTTTCAAGAGCCTTAGCTCCAACTTCCACATCGGAATGTGAAGCAATGTTGCCGTATTTGGCAACTTCTTTCATCTCATGCCATATTGAATTTGCAATTTTCATTGTAGTGAGAGGCACTTCCACTGCAACTTTTAATTCCTGTTGCATTTTCTGATGACGAACAGCAATTTCTTCATCTGAATCTTGCGGCAATCTCATAGCTTCCATATATCCGTCAAATGCTTGAGTATCTTTATCAATCATAGGAATAAGAGATTTATATGTTTCATATAGCTTAGGCAAGACCGCACGAATTTCTTTATCCACACTTTCGAACTTACGAATGCCAAAGGTTAACTGACCAACCATTGTACCAAGAGCCGCACCAATTGCTGCAATTGCAGCAGCGGCAGAACCACCTCCCGGAGATGAGGTTCTAGCACCAATTTCATCAATAAATCCACGCAAAGTCAAATTAGCAAGAGGTTCATTATTTTCTTCTATAAGATATTCAATGATTTTTTTCTTTGGCTCGAATTGGCTTAATGCATTGAATCCTAATCTATCAGCAACCAATTTAATTTTCATTTCTTCATCTAAAATCATCAATCCTTCATTTTGGATATAATATTCTGCTGCCATCAAAATTGCATTAAGAGGAATTAACCCTACTAATTCAGAACCTGCAAGAGCAACATTCAATTTATTTGCTTCATTTCTGGCTGATTCAAAGGCAATATGTGGAGGGGTAATTTCATAATCAGTCAAATTCATAGAAATTTGGGCAGTATTATATTCATCTACAAACCAACCAATTGCTTTCACTTCTTTCAGCATTCCCGGATCTTCAGTTCCCCGACCTGCTTCACGCAAGTTCAAAGCAATTCTGTGGGCTTGCTGTTTTGTCCCCAAGACGTTCACATTATAAGCAATCAAAAACTTACGTGCACCTGTTGCAGTAGCACCCCATTCTGGCACGAATTCTGCGGGACCAAAGTCAGGTTTCCAATCAGGTAATTTAATCTTTTCTGAGAAACCTTCATATTCACCATGACGAATATCAGGCAATCTCCTCCTGAAATCAGATTTTGCAGCATATTCATAAAGGTAAATAGGTATATTTAATTCCGCAGCAACTCTTCTTCCAAATTCTTCTGATATTGCAACACATTCTTCCATAGTTACTCCTGAAACCGGAATGAATGGACATACGTCCATTGCTCCCATTCTTGGATGTTCGCCATGATGTCTCCGCATATCAATAAGTTTCCTGGCAGTTCTTGCAGAAGCCAAAGCACCTTCGATTACTGCATCAGGAGAACCAACAAAAGTATAAACAGTTCTATTTGTTGATTTGCCCGGGTCAACATCCAATAAAGTACAACCGGGAACTTTTCTGATAGATTCGGCGATTGCTTCAATAATTTCAGAATTACGTCCTTCCGAAAAATTCGGAACACATTCTACTATTTTTTTCATTTTCGTTTTGCTATTTTAATTTGTAAATTTCAATTTTTTCAAGATCACCAAGCCAGCGGTCTGTATTAATATCCATAGGAAAAATTAAGAAATTATTAACAAAAACACTGTCTGCAGCTGCTTTCGAAACTGAATTCATTTGTAAATATATTTTATAATTTGAAAAATTAGTGAATAATTTATCAAATTTCGATTTTTGCTCCTGAGATAAACTTGTTCCCTCAAAATTGTCAATATTAATGGAATCCCTCATGATAATTCTTTCAGAATATCCAACAATGGCAGGAATTTTTGCTAATTTTTCAGATACTTCGTTATACGTGAAAGTTACTGATTTACCATTTTTGGATGTAGCCTTGAAATATGAGTTTTTCAAAACATCTTCGGATATATCAGGGATATTTCTTTCAAAGATTTGTGTGAAATATGTCCCCTTCATATCTTTAATCCTTTTTCTCTTTTTTGAATATAGTTTAAATGCAGAAACATTATATTCCTTCATGAGTTGAGGAGAAGAAAAATCAATTTCAGCAATTTTTTCCAATTCACCTTCCGCATTCAAGGATGATAACATGAAGAAAAAGAGTACAATATTAATTATAATTTTATACAAAACTGAATTTTCCTAAAAAAGTGTAATTACAAAATTAGGATTAATTTTACAAATGATTAATATTTCAATATAATTTCGTCAACGTAATGATATAAATAAACAAGATTGAATATTTAATTTTCAACATTGTTAGTAATTCTTTTTTTCAAAAGTAATTAAATCAGTAATTTTGTATTTAATAAATATGCAAAAAATGAATCATACGATTTTCAAGGAAATAGATAAACCGGAATCCAATTGCGGAGTGTTTGGGATATATAACCATCCCGAAGCGTCATTGATGGCTTATTACGGACTTTTTTCGATGCAGCATCGTGGACAGGAAGCAGCCGGAATAACCAGCTTCTTTTATGATGAAGCGAAACAGAAGATGAAATATGCAAACCATCGTGGTCCGGGACTCATTTCAGAAGTATTTTCAAATCCTGCTATTTTCAATAATGTGTTGAAAGGTACTGCTGCAATTGCACATAACCGTTATTCAACGACTGGTTCTACAGTTAAAACGAATATACAACCTTTCAATATGATTTACAAAAGCGGAATAATGTCCTTAGCCCATAATGGAAATTTGACGAATACGATAGAACTCAGGAATAAACTGCTGGAAGACGGAACTATTTTCCAAACTACTACTGATTCAGAAATTTTCATGCACTTGATTGCTCATAGTAAGAAGACAACCCAACTTGAGCAAATTATTGAGGCATTGAACATAGCTCGGGGAGCTTTCTCACTTTGTATCCTAACTAATGACTCGCTAATTGGTGCCCGTGACCCATTAGGAATTCGTCCTCTTAGCATTGGTAAATTAAGCACTCCAACCGGCGATTCTTATGTGTTGGCTAGCGAATCTTGTGCTTTCGATATTATTGGGGCTGAATATATACGTACGGTGGAACATAATGAAATTGTTGTGATTGACCAAGATACAGTAAAAACCGGTGAAATTAAATCTTACAAGATAAATCCTGTAACCCCTGATAAATGTAAAAATTGCATTTTCGAATATGTTTATTTTGCTCGACCTGATAGTAAGATTTTTGGAGAAAATGTTGACAAAGTCAGGAGAAAATTAGGCAAAAATTTGGCAGCTGAAAGTCCTGTAATAAAAGATGATGACGACAAAGTAAATGTTGTACCTGTCCCGGATAGTTCCAATACTGCAACTTTGGGGTATGCAACAGAAAATGATAGACTGAATTATCCATCTAAGTTCGAATTAGGACTCATTCGTAATCACTATGTTGGACGTTCATTCATTTCTCCGGGACAAGATGCACGAGAAATTAAAGTGAAAACCAAAATTAATACCGTAAAAGGTATAATGAATGGTAAACATATTACAATTGTTGATGATTCTATTGTTCGTGGAACAACTTCAAAATTACTTGTGAAAATGATTCGTGAAGCTGAGCCAAAATCATTGGATATGCGTGTGACGTCACCTCCGGTTAAATTCCCATGTCATTATGGTATGGATTTCCCTAGTAAGGAAGAGTTAATTGCAAATCATTATGAAAATGAGGTTGAAATCGGCAAAGCAATTAAAGTTGATTCACTCAAATATCTTTCGATTGAAAAACTTATCGATTCAGTACCGAAAGGAGAAAATATTGACTATTGTACTGCCTGCTTCACTGGCGAATACCCTATACCAATTGAAGATAATTCCGATAAGTATTCTACAGAAAGTTAGATGCAAAATCTCAGGCAAAAAGGAACCGAAGGCGAAGAATTAGCCGTCAAATATTTACAGGAAAAAGGCTTCGCAATCATCAAACGCAACTTCCATTACGGAAAAATCGGTGAAATTGATATTGTCGCAAAGGACAAAGACTGCCTCGTTTTCGTGGAAGTGAAAGCTCGCAATTCTTTCAAATACGGCACCGGTCTCGATGCTATTACTCCATCCAAACAACGGCAAATGGTTGTTGTCGCAAAAGGATACATCCAAATTAATAATGTGCAAAATACAGAAATGCGATTTGATGTTATTTCCATTGATATGTCTGCAAAACCACCTCAATTCATACATATTGAAAATGCAATTGTGTTGAGATAATACTTTATGAGAATTTGGTCAATTCATCCGAAATATCTTGATGCAAAAGGTCTGGTTGCTCTTTGGCGAGAAACTCTATTGGCGAAAAATGTATTATTGGGGAATACTAAAGGTTACTTACACCATCCTCAACTTTTGCGTTTCCGAGAGACATCAAGTCCTGTTGACGCTATTAATCATTATCTCTCCTTTGTCTATACAGAAGCAGTCACTCGGGGATATAATTTTGATAAAAGTAAAATTGATTGGACTTTCAAACCTGACCAAATACCTGTCACACAAGGTCAAATCATATTTGAATTTCAGCATCTGCTTAATAAGTTAAAAATTCGTGATGAGAATAAATATCTTACGATAAAGAATACTGTTAATCCTGAACCACACCCTATCTTTAGCCTAATCTCAGGTGAAATTGAATCATGGGAAAAAGTGTAATATTTGTGTTAAACGTAATGTTGCACTCACCTAAATAATTAATTTATATACATAAATCACTATTATTCATCTTTATTTTGTAAGTTGATTTTGAGTTAATCCACAATTTGATGAATTTATGAAGAAGTTACAATTCGGACGTAAAGTGAGCTTCAATGGTTCAATGATTCAATGGTTCAATGGTTCAATGGAAGACGATTATTAATGTTGCTTTAGGTGCATTAGATTTGGGAACATGGTATGATTTTTTTTCGGGAGCCGATGATGATTTTATTGGGAAAGATGATTTCCTCGGTAATGCAGGTAACTTTTGGAATGGTGATGGAGATAATTTATATAGCTATAATTATTCACTTCCAAAATTAGATCAACAAACATATTACCCTTGTTATAATTATCATTATTATCTCCAAAATCAAGGTAACTTACAATTTATGTTTAAAACTATATTATATTAATATGAAATATCAAAGATTATTTATTAAATCAAACAAAATTTTGATAATATTGGTATTAATTGTCAAATTATTTTTTCCCATTACTAGTAAGTCTGATATTTGGGAAGAAGTCACAAATGGGATCACATTACCTTGTTCATATTTAACTAATTTTCAAATAAAAAACGATACATTATTTGTTTTTGCTAGCAATAAATTATATTATTCAATTGATTTTGGTAATAATTGGTTGAAAGTTTGTAAGTCTGATATATATGAATCAATTGATTGCAGTGGCATGTATTTCTTATCAAACAATTATTTTATAAAAAATATATTATATGATTATAGTTCCTCTAATATGTACTTATTGAATAATAATTGTCAAAAAGAACTGCTTACACTTGATACTAATATAAAAACATATAATCTTCACGGGAACCAATTAAAATCACATTTGTTAGTTAAGGATTTTACTCGAAATAGCAAATATATCTTTTGTTCTGTATTAGCATTTAATAATATTGCAGGACTTAGTGGGCATACTATTTATAGATCTTCAGATGAAGGTATTACTTGGGAAAGAACTAACTTAATAAATGAACTAAATATTAATGATTTAGTTGCAAATGATAATTATTTATTAGTTTCTGCCGAACCTCAGAAGTTGCTTAGATCCAATGATAATGGAGAAACTTGGGATTCTCTTTCTTTCCCATTTTATTTCTACCCCAGTGTTTTTGGTATTTCTAATAATATAATATATAGTGGTTCTGGAGATTTATTTTTAACTTCAAGTGATTTTGGTACTTCTTGGGAAATATTATATGATTCAAAAGATGGATACTTCACGTCAACAGGTAAGTTTTCAATTAAAGATAGTATTTTGTTTATTCCTGCAATAAGGATTGACAATGGTATTTTCTATAATCTGTTCTCAAATGATAATGGAAGATCATGGTACAATTTTAACTTTACAAATAATTATGAAATTACTGAATCAATTATTTTCGGTGAATATCTATATGTTATTGATAGAAGTCAGGGGATTAATTCCCTTTATTCAATACATCGTGTGAAAATTAAAGATTTAGTAAATACAGTTAATGTAAAGCTCGAATTGAATAGTGAATTTATACTACACCCCAATCCTTCGAATAATATTATTTATTTACCTGAATCATGTAATTTCAATATATCTAAGTGCATGATTATTAACGAATGTGGTACTAAAGTATATAGTTCAATTATCAACTCAAATTCGTTGGATATCTCATTTTTACAAAAAGGTTTATATTTTGTTGTTTTAAATGAAAACAATATTAAACAAGTTTTTAAATTTATTAAATATTAAGAAGTATCATGAACAAATCAATTATTTTTATATTAACAATAATCTTTATATTTTCACCAATTTCAATGAATTCAAATGTTAATTTTCGTTTTGGTGGAGAAAATGGTAATTTCTGGAGAATAAACGATACAGTTCAAATTAATTGGGATTCAAACAAATTATTATCAGATTCTGTTGTTATATATTTATAGGATGGGCAAAATTATCAATTTATTAATGTTCAATATACAGATAATATTGGTATGTGTTATTGGTTTATAAATAATACAATTTTAGCTACCAGTAAATATAAACTCAAAATAATTTCCAAAACGGACTCTCACAATTATATAATTAGTGAAAATTACTTTTCAATTTACGAAGAGAATATTAATCAGACTTTTAAAAAATCTGTTGATGAGTCATCATTTGTATCCCCAAATTTGTCTCTTTATCCCAACCCTGCCACCTCCACAATCACACTAACGGGAGTGTCGGAAGGAGTTTCTGAGTGCGAGATATATGATGTGCTGGGTGAGAAGGTAATGACAATTGAGACACGTAGCAACGTGTCTCTACAACAGATTGATGTGTCGGCACTGCCGCCGGGAGTGTATTTTGTGAAGGTTGGGGATTTGGGACAGAAATTTGTGAAAATGTGAAGTAAAGTAGTGGCTTTGCATGGTAGGTCGCTACATAATCAAAACAGCAAGTACACCCCTAAGTCCTCTCTTTTCAAGGAGGGGAGTTAATTTCCTTTCTCTGCAACTATTACTATCACTTTATTCTAATATTTTACTCAATTTTCATAATTTGCGATATTAGAAAAAACAATTTGAACAAATTATGAAATATAGAATTTTACTTGCATTTGGTCTGCTACTTTTTATTACAAGATTTGCTTTTACTGCTCCTGAAACTGTTACCTATTACAAAGATGGTGCCTCCGAATATCTTGACCGCATCGTAAACTTCAAGCATATCACAGCAAATGTGAAGTTCAAGCCCGTAGAAAATCTAATTTTTGCCGATGTGGAATTCCAATTCTCCAAACTCCGCCATGATGCCGATTCACTCGTTTTCTATTGCCCAGATTTCAAATTTGAAAGTATTACTCTGGAAAATCAACCTGTCATTTGGAAAGTGATAGGGAAGAATGTTCAGGTAAATTTGCCCTTCAAATTAGTTGATAGTAGAACTTATTCAATCAAATTCAAATATTTTGTTCAGCCATTCGAAGGAGCGATTTATTTTGTCGGCTGGGACGACGAAAAGGGGATTAGGAGAAAGCAAATATGGGCTCATCGTCCTCATGGGTGGCTGCCTTATGCAGATGCACGTCTCACAACAGATTTTTACATTGAATTCGATGGTAACTTCAAAGTAGCATCAAATGGTGAAAGAGTAAGTATAGATGCTCAAAAAGATGGTAATCTTGTTTGGCATTATCGGATGAATCATCCGCATCCCTATTTCTCAACTGCCTTAGTTATCGGGAAAATGGATTATAAGTCTTCCAAAACGAAAGATGGTGTACCTGTTGAACTTTGGTATTTCCCCGATCAGGAGGATAAATTCGAGGAAACATATCGTTATTCCGAGGATATGATTGACTTTTTCGATAAGGAATTAGGCATGAAATATCCCTGGGAACTTTACCGCCAAATTCCGCTCGAAGATTATATGTATGGTGGAATGGAAACGACAACCTCAACAGTTTTCGGAAGTTATATGTTTATCAATCGCCGTGCATTTTGGCAAAGAAATTATATTAACGTGAATGCACACGAACTCAATCATCAGTGGTTTGGTAATTACATTGTACATAGTGCGAATGCAGACGTGTGGCTAACGGAGTCCTTCGCAACTTATTATGCAAAGCTTTTCGAGAAAGAATTTCTAGGCAAAAATGATTTTGACTGGCAAAAAGTGAGGGAATACCAAAAAACTATGGAAGCAGCTGAGAAGAATGACTTTCCTGTCGGCTTATCAATGGGCGGAGTGGAACGTATATATCAAAAGGGTTCGCTGGTGCTGGAAATGCTACGGAAACTTTTGGGTGATGAGGATTTCCGAAAGAGTATCACTACCTATCTGAATTGTGAACCATATAATGGAGTGGAAACTGCCGACTTGCTCAAATCAATTTACAAAGTTACCGGGAAAGACCTAAAATGGTTTTTCGATGAATGGGTTTTTCGTGGCGGTGAACCTAACTTTAAAATAAAATATGATACTTACACGAACAATGGCAAGAATATTACTCAGGTTAAAGTTGACCAAATTCATTCGCAAAATGATTTGGTGAAAATCTTCAAAATGCCTGTTACAATTGATATATATTATACAGATAAAACTAAGAAATCAGGCAATTTCCAAATTGATAGTAAGACCGAAATTTTCGAAATTGAAAATCCAGCAGGAAAGCAAGTTGAGTTTATAGTTTTCGACCCCGACCGAAAAATCCTGAAGAAAACTATATTCGATAGAACATATGATGAACTTGCTTCGCAGGCATTGAAAGCTGATAATATGCTTGACCGATACGATGCAGTTTTGGAATTGGCAAAGACTGAATATGACAAAAAGAAAAAAGTTTTCGCTCAGGTTTTCGAGAAAGAGGATTTCCATTTAATCAAAAGCGAAATAATCAAGCAGATTGACTCCCAAAAGGACAGTACGGCACTTTCGATATTCAATTCCGCATTACGCTCGGGTGACCAGTATGTTCATCAGTCATTGGTTGATAATGTGAAGCTCGTTCCGAAGGAAATCAAGCAAGAATATGAAAAATTACTTAAGGATACTTCATATTATAATGTGGAAATAGCTCTGGAGAATCTCTGCAATTCATTTCCCGAAGATATTTCGAAATATCTGAAAGAAACAGAGGACGAGGTCGGCTGGCGTGGAATGAATATCCGAATGAAATGGCTGGAAATAGCGATTGGTATTGGTCAGAAGAAATATATTAATGAACTGAAAGATTATACTTCTGTAAGTTATGATTTCGAAGCAAGAATGAATTCGCTGTATATTTGCAAAAGATTGAATATATTTGATGAAGAGATTGCCCGAAATATCCTTCTGGCGGCAATACATTGGAATTCCAAGCTAAGAATCGCCGGTAGAGATGTCTTGAACTATTTCTCCCAGCAAACAAAATGTAAGGAAATTTTCAAAAAACTTATTAATTCATACAAATGGACACCTTATCAGAAAGAACAAGTAGTGAAACTGGGGATATAAACAAAAAGGGGCATTCGCCCCATTTCCTTCTGTAGTTTTTATCTTCCAGAGCAAGTCATTATCACCATTTGGTATTTCTTGAGCTTTTACATTTTGCCCACTTCCAAGCAAAGAAAACAAGAAGATAGCGAGCAGGAGTGCGTGGTGCGATTTTGTGATATTTGATTTCATATAAATATTCCCCAGTATTGGTATTTCACTCCTTTGGAACTTGTTCTTTAACACAGGGCTTCACCCTGTGCTGATATATTTTGCACTTTCAGGGCTGTTAATTTTCCATTGTATTCCATATTTCACAGGGCTTCACCCTGTGTAGATATATTTTGACCCTTCAGGGCATTTTTCTATTTTTTCACAGGGCTTCACCCTGTGTTATATTATTTTGCCCTTTCAGTGCTAAGGGAGACAGGGTAACCCTGTCTCTACGTTTCAGACGCAAAGCATTGCGTCAAATGTTGTTTATTTTTCGCAAAATTGCGAGTTGATTTATTCATTACATAATTTTTCTATTTTGTGGGTTTTATCAATTATATAAACAATAAAATTAAGCAAAAATTACAAAACCTATAAAAATAATTTAATTTAATCATTATTTTTAAGGATTTAATTACTTGATTTGAAGTTTAAAATTTCTCTAAATTAATTATTTATTATGAATTACTTATCATTAAATTCATTTTTATTAGATTTAACAATTAATATTATCACAACCGAATTTTTTTTCGGTTTTCAATTATACTTGACAATTCCACAAATTAACTTAATATATTTTTTCACTCACTTTTTCAATTTTGTTTAATGTTAATTTTGAACATTTTTTCAAGAATTATTTTAAATCAAACAACATTATTTATGAATTTTTATTCATTTGGAATATTATCATTTCGATTGTATATGATCAAAATATTTTATCTATTATTTAGGTTTTCCTAAATAATATCTTTTATATTCTTAATTCACGGTACTTGTAATACTGTGTAATATATATGGTTATAATTATTCATCAAATTATATTAATTTCATAACCAAAAAAACTAAAATCCATAATCAAAGTAGTATTATTAATAAAAATTAATTTGATAATTTGTTTGTTATTTGAATAATTGTATTAATTTTGTATTAATATTTTCTTGCAAATTTAATTTATGCAAAAAAGAAAATAATTATAATAATAAATTAAAATAAAGTAATATGGTAGAAATTTCTGAAATCATTGAAAAGAATATTCAAGAATACGGGAAAGACAGGAAAGCTTTGCTACCTATCCTTCAAAACATAGTGTACGAAAAGAGATATTTATCGGAAGACACTCTCGTGCAAGTTGCCAAATCATTGGATATTTCTTCAGCAACTGTCTTCGGTACAGCTTCATTTTATTCATTTTTGGGTTTAGAACCCCGAGGTAAGCATCTAGTTCGTGTTTGCAAAACAATCGTTTGCGATATGAACGGAAAAGATGAAATTATGTCAACACTTGAAAAAACACTTGATATCAAATTCGGTGAAACTACTGGCGATAAAAAATTCACTTTGCTTACTACAAATTGTCTGGGATGGTGTGCAAATGGTCCTGCAATGCTCATTGATGACGATGTATATACAGACTTAACACCAGACAAAGTAATTGAAATAATCCAATCTTATAAGAAGGAGCGAGAATAATGAGTACAAGTATTAAAAGAGCAGATATCATTTTTGCACCTTATTCAGAAGCACCTTATCATAAATTCAAGGAAATAATTACAACAGTGACTCCTGAATATATTATTGATGAATTGATTTCTTCAGAACTACGTGGACGTGGTGGTGCAGGTTTTCTCACAGGTATGAAATGGAAATTTGCAAGAAATGCTGAAGGAGAAATAAAATATGTAGTTTGTAATGCTGACGAAGGAGAACCGGGAACTTTCAAAGACAGAGAAATCTTGACAAAAGTTCCTCGTAAAATGATTTCAGGTATGGGAATCTGTGCATTTGTAACCGGTGCAAAGATAGGTTATATTTATTTAAGAGCTGAGTACAATTACTTACGAAGAGATTTGCAAGCTGAATTAGATATCTTTCATGATGTTTGCAAGGAAATGAACTTCAATTTTCATATTGAAATTTTTTCAGGTATGGGTGCTTATGTTTGTGGTGAAGAAACTGCATTATTAAATTCAATTGAAGGAAAAAGAGGAGAGCCAAGAAATAAACCTCCATTCCCAACAAACGAAGGTCTTTTCGGCAAACCAACAGTTATTAATAATGTTGAAACATTTGTTAATGTTATGATAATATGCCGTTTGGGTAGTGCTGAGTTCAGAAAATACGGAATTCACGGTCAAACTGGTTCAAAATTATTTTCAATTTCGGGCGATACACCTCGTGGAGGCGTTTATGAATTAGAACTTGGAATGAAAATTATTGATTTAGTTAATGAATTCGGTGATGGAAATACAAAAGCTGTTCAAGTTGGTGGAGCATCCGGCTTTTGCGTACCTAGAGCAAAATTCGAAGAATATACAATTGGATATCCAAGCAAATTAACCGGTGATTCACTTCCGACCGGTGGTTCAATTAAATTTTTCAATTCAAAAAGATCTATGCATCACGTTTTAGAAAACTTCCTTGAATTTTTTGTTGAAGAATCCTGTGGTCAATGTACTCCTTGCCGTGTTGGTACTCAACAATTGTTGAAAGGTATTCAACAAATTAAAACAAAATCTGTATCGCCATTATATTTAGATAAATTATACGAATTAGCAAAAACAATGAAAATAACTTCCAAATGTGGGTTGGGACAAAGTGTTGCAAATGCTTTTTGTTCTATTGCAGATGAATTTAAAGAAGAAATTATTTATTAAC